>JBQCCH010000493.1:0-6008 GCA_051962375.1 Tepidisphaeraceae bacterium | reverse complement strand
TGTTACGGATCGCAACAACAACCTCGTTCACGCCCGTAGCATCCTCCCCTATCGCCAGCCGACGGAACTCACCGGCTCGGTCCTGCTGACCGAAGACCGAGCCAACGATCTCGGCCTCTTCATTTTAAAGGAGGCCCCGCTCAGTGACGTTCAACTCAGCTGGCCGGGCGCCGATTTCGTCTGCCAGCACGGCGAGATCCGCGTCCTGGGCATCGGCATGCGTCCCGCGGATGTCCTCGATGACGAATGGACCAGCGGCTACGGAACGGTCGTCGGCATCGGCCGGGCAAATCAGGATGACCTTTGCATGGCCCTGCGTCGATATCAGTTGCAGGCGCGCCAATACGATGCCTCGGAAAACACGTTGGTGCTGAACACCTGGGGCGACCGCAATCGCGATGCCCGGCTCAATGAATCCTTCACCCTTTCCGAGCTGGATGCGGCCGCGCGGCTGGGGGTCACGCATCTGCAGCTCGATGACGGCTGGCAGGCGGGCCGCAGCGGAAACTCCGCATTTGCGGGGGGCACGTTCGATGGCATCTGGGACCGTGAAGACTTCTGGTCGGTCCATCCTGAGAAGTTTCCGAATGGACTTCGACCGATTGTCGATCACGCCGATCGCCACCGCCTGCAGTTGGGCCTTTGGTATAACCCGTCGAAAGACAACGATTACGCCAACTGGCGTCAGGACGCGGAGCAGATCATGCGACTCCATCGCACGCATGGCATCGCGCTGTTCAAGATTGATGGCGTCGACATCGCCACCAAGCGTGCCGAACGCAACCTCGGCCGAATGCTCGAGCATGCTTGTACCGCCACGCAAGGCGCGATCCGGTTCAACCTCGACGTTACAGCCGGGCGGCGGTTCGGGTACTTCGTTCTGAACGAGTACGGGAACAAGTTTCTCGAAAACCGATACACCGATTTTCGGAATTATTACCCCCACTGGACACTGCGAAACCTCTGGCAGCTGGCTCGTTTCGTGCCATTGCAGGGCATTCAGGCGGAGTTTCTCAATGTCTGGCGCAATCCGCACCTGTACTCGGCGGCCGATACGCTGGCTCCGGCCAAGGCGGGCTTTGCTTACGCCTTCGCCTGCGCGATGGCGGCGCAACCGCTGGCGTGGATGGAGGCTTCTCAACTGCCCGAGGCCGCCGACGCCGTGATGCCGTTGATCCGACAATACCGCGCGATCCAGTCGGAATGGCACCAAGGGCGGATCATGCCGATTGGCGAAGAACCCGATGGTTTTTCCTGGACCGGCTTCCAATCCTGCACCGCCACGGGCCGCGGTTACGTGCTGGTGTTTCGCGAGCAAAGCGATCGCGCTTCAACTCGCCTTCGGCTGTGGGAATGCGCCAATGAGCCGATGCGTTTCACTCACATTCTGGGATCGGGCCAAGACTTCATCGCTGCCGCCGACGAATACGGACGCATCGGATTTGAGTTGCCGCAACGCATGTCGTTCGCTTTGTATCGGTGCGAGCGCATCGCCGATGCAGCAGGAATTCCTCACTGATCGAGCTAACCCACGGGAGCGCAGCTACGGAAGCACCGGCGTCGGTTCATCACTTGAGCCGTCCGGGCAATGCGGGCGGACGATATCGCCGATGCCGACCGAGTGCTCGTCTTGCATCAGCTGCCATTCCTTCTGGTCGGGTCGCTTCACTTCAGCTGAATTCATGCGGAGCTGAACGACTTGTGGAGAAGCGCCGCGCCGCTCCGCTTCACTCAGCTTCATCAGCGCGTCGTGACCGCTCGCGGCGTAGCGCAAAAGGTAGCCGACAAACGGCGCCTTGCTGCCGCACTTGAACACGACGGCTTGCACCGCGACTTTCCCCTTGTGATCGAAGGGCGGAATTTTCGCGCTGTCGTCGGCGAAGAAGGTGTTGCCGCCGTCGTCCGTGAAGTACAACTGCGACGCCATGCTGCGGGCCGGTTCACGTCCGCCGAGCGTAAGCCACACGATCAGCACGCCGAGCAACCCCGCCGACACCGCAATGCCAATGCCGATCGCCGGCTTTGATTGAAGCGGCTCGCGAATGTTCATGATCGATCCTTCTTCCGACGCCGTCGAATTCTTTTGGCAGCCAACGCCCGCGGCTTACCACTTATCCTGCGGATGGGCCGGGTCCATGTAGAAGAAATCCGGGCCCTGGTACTTGGCCGGGTAGCTGTCGACGCGGAACGGCGTCGCGCGAACGGAACCGTCGCAATACGTCACATTGGTGCGCCCGGCGAAAACCGGGTTCGTCAGACCGATGCCGTTGGAGTATGTTCCCGCGCCATAGACGGGATCATGCGTTTCAAAGCTGCCTGACATGTTGGGGAAGGTGTAGTTGTTGCCGACCGAATTATTGTTGTACGGCGACACCAGGCGGAACCAGATCGCATTGCCGCCATTGCCGAAGCCGCTGGTGATCGTGTCGGAATCCAGGAACAGCGCCATCTTTGACGACTGGCGGATGTCCGAGGTCTTATACGGCCGGGCGAAGTAGTGATTCGTTCCGGGCACCGGCTTCATCAGCGTCGTGCCGCGAAACCCGCCGATGATCTGGTTGTAGCGATACGACTGACCGCCGGTGATCGAGAAATTCGCATTCTGCGCGAGCGTCGGGCAGATGAAGCGCGTGGCCGTGTCGCCGACACCGAGATAGCGTGACAGGTAGCAGGTGTTCTTGGGATCTGACGTCGTCGGGAAGATTGCCGGCCGATCGAAGTGAACCGCCGGATAGTCCGAAGAGCACCAGATCGGCGGGAAATAGCCCATATTTTCCGCGGCATACATTTGCGATGCATTCCCCAGTTCGCGCATGCGCGCCAGGCACGATGTCCGATTCGCCGCGGCGCGGGCTTTGTTCAACGCGGGCAGCAGGATCGAAATCAGCAGCGCGATGATGCCGATGACCACGAGCAGTTCGACCAGGGTAAATCCGCCGTTGTCCGGCCGATGAGAAGGCTGAGACGAGTTCGACATAAAAGGCTCCAGAATCTCCGGCCGCCGCCGGGACTTGAGAAATGAGTTCAGACGCTGAGCGCCCCCGCCTGGGGAAGTTGCAGCATGGCATCGCCGTCAGGCCGCGATTTGCGTGCCGACAGCGGACGGTGCGACGTGTGCCAGATGGAATCCGGCGAAACCGCCCACTTCAGCGGGTCGCCGGCGATGAATCGTTCGAGTTCCTGCACCATGTATCGGCCCATGCGACGGCATTCCGTTCCGGCGCTGCCGGCAATGTGAGGCGTCAGCATGACATTCGGCAGCGTGTAAAGCGGCGAGCCCGGCTCGGGCGGCTCCGGCGCAGTCACGTCCAGCACGAATTGCAGATCGGCCCGCCGCATGGCGACGTCGATCATTTCGTTTTGGCATACGATTTCCGCCCGGGCCGTGTTGATGAACGTTGCCCCTGGCTTCATCGCCGCGAAATGGCTGCCGTCGATCATGCCGATCGTTTCGGGCAGGCAAGGCGCGTGCAGCGAGACGACATCCGCCTTGGCGAACACCTCTTCCAATGGCACCAGCGTCACGCCCAATTTTCTCGCAGACGCCGCGGTGCAGAAGGGATCGTAAGCGATGATGTCCAGATCGAACGGGCGCAGCAGATCGATCAAGAGCCGCGCCACCGTGCCCAGCGACACCAGGCCGACCGTTCGCTGATAAGCGCCCGGCACCTGGTTTCGTTCGACGAATGACTGGGTCTCGCGCACCGCCTGCGCCAGGCGCCAGCCGTGCTTGAGGGAAAAGAGGATCGTCGCCAGCGTGTATTCCGCGACCGGCACAGAGTTGGCGGTGATCGCGCTGGTCACGACCAGCCCACGCTCCCAGACCGCATCGGTCAAGAGCGTCGCCAGAGAACCGGCGCCATAAAACACGCCCTTCAATTTCGGCGCCGCCGCCAGAAATGAATGCGTCAACTGCGGCGCCCCCCAGCCGGTCAGCAGCACGTCGACGTCCTTCAAAAGTTCGCTTCGCGCGGCAATGGATTGGCGGGTTTGCACCGGGGCCACGACGTCAATCAGCCGCTCGATGTCGCGGCGTTCGCGCGGCCCGTACACGAGGTCGAACGCCTCTTCATCCAACACAAAGATGCCGCGAAGCGACGCCATGGATTACCTCAACCGCAAAGAACCGCCACCTGCATCAAACGCTCAAGAATTGAGTACGACCGGACGCTCCACATCATGACGCACCGCCGCCCCTGCCGCTTTCCGGCTAAGCGCCTAAAAAATGGCGTTTTGCGACAACAGTTTTCTAGGGGGTGTGAGACGCACCCAGGCCATGGCGGCGATGCGCGGGTCAGTGGCCGACGGGCGGGAGGGTGGGGTCCTGCGTCGTGCGATACAGGTTGTAGGTCAGGTGCGCCTGCCCGTGGTGATACGCTTCGTGCAGCGCCAGCACCTGAAACCACTCGCGATAGACGTACGGCGCGTCTTCGCGCGGCCGGCCGGTGAGTTCGGCCTCCGACAGGCTGCGCAAGTGGTCGAGCAGCGCCGCTTGGCGATCGTCCAGATAGCGGCGAATCATAGCGATCGGCGGGATGTCGTCATCCGGCACGCTGCCGCTGGTGAATCGCCGGACGAAGTCAGGCTCTTTCGGCGGAACGCCCTGCATACGCACGTGCAGGTGCTTGTCCTGCGTGGCGGCGATGTGCATGAACTGCCACCCCAAATGCGCTCGGCCCGGCCCGGGACGCCAGCGCAAGAGGTCTGTCGCCTGCGGCGCAGTGGTGACCGCATCCAGCAACTCCGTCGTGCGCTGCCGCGAAAGCCTGAGCAAGCCTTCCAAGTCCGATGAGTTCATAGCCCGATCCTCAACAACCCCGCCGCCAACACGCCGCCGCAAAACTACCGATCCGCTGTCAGACCGACAAGGTCGCACATGGAGATTACCTGACGCACGATCGACTGTCGCAAATGACCCATTCGCGGACGCGAAACGACATAGTTCCGCATCGGCTCTCCAACGATGATGCCATCATCCCTCACTGACGACCGGCCTCGCACAGGTGCGTGGCAATCCTCAGTCGCTCAGTGGTGGGACCAACTCTCGGAGGAGACATGAAGATGCGCAATGCGGCCACGTCCGGCAGATTCTCGATTCGTCACATTTCCAGGAACAACCCGCGCAGCGTCCTGACGCTGGCGGCGGCGGCTACGCTCGGGCTGCTCGCCCAGTCGTCGCGGGCGGCTGTCACCGATACGTGGACCGGTGCCGTCAATGGCAACTGGGACACCGCCACCGCCAACTGGTCCAATGGCGGCAGCGGCGTTTATGCCGATGGCGATACCGCCATCTTCAGCGGCGGCGCGAACACTGATCTCACCGTGCAAGCGGCTGGCGTCAGCCCGGCGTCGATCACCTTCCAAAGCACCGCCGCCAACTATAGCTTCACCAACGCGAGCGGCACCACCGGCATCGCGGGCACGAGCACGCTCACCCTCGCCAGCACCTACACGGGCACGGTTGCCTTGGCGTCGGCCAACACCTACACCGGCGCGACCACCGTCAGCGGCGGCACGCTCGAATTGCAAAACGCCAACGCCCTCGCCGGCTCCGCTTTGACGATCGGCAACGGCGGAAGCCTCAGCCTTCGCGCCGACGCCGACACCACCTTCGCCCCCGCCTCTTTCACCGGTCCCGCAGCCGGCCAGTCGTACAGCATGGCCGTCAACAGCCTGACCGCAGGCGGCTCGGGCAAGACCCTTTCGATCATTGCGCCAAATTCCAGCACCGGCGCAGCCAGTTCCACCACGCTCAACGTCAGCAGCACCTCCGGCGACACGCTTAAATTCACGACGGCCTTCAAAACCAACAGCAACAGCGGTGCTGCCTTCACCGCATCGTTCAATAATGTCTTCAACCTGACCAATGCGAATGTCATCCTCGATGCCGGCGTGAGCATGGGCAACAACGGCGACGGCGGCATCGCTCTGAACAGCTCCACCGGCAATTCGCTGACGATCAACGGCGTCGTCACCACCAACACGAACCGCACCACTGCCGGCATCGT
>JBQCCH010000492.1:0-5632 GCA_051962375.1 Tepidisphaeraceae bacterium | reverse complement strand
TGCCCGTCGGCGGTGGCGATTTTGGGGTTGGTCGATTCGCGATACAGCTGGCCCGCCCCGCCGGAGGCGAGGATGGTGCGACGTGCCCAGATCACCTGGATCTGCCCCTGGATCAGCGCCAAGACGCCCAGGCAGCGGCCGTCATCGGTAATGAGGTCGATGGCGAACGTATGCTCGCTGATGCGGACATTGTCGTAAGCGCGGACTTTATTGATCAGCGTTTGCGCGAGTTCCTTGCCGGTGGCGTCGCCGTACGCGTGGAGGATGCGTGCGTAACTGTGCCCGCCTTCAAGGCCGTAGGCGAGGTCGTACGCGTTGCCGACTTTTTTATCGAAATGCGCGCCCCACTGCAGGAGTTCCAGCACGCGCGGGGCGGCCTCTTCCACCCCCAGCCGCACAGCCGACTCATCGCACAGGCCGACGCCCACCAGTTCGGTGTCGCGCACGTGCGACTCGACGGAATCGAGCGGCTGCAGCACGGCCGCGATGCCCCCCTGGGCCCACCAGGTATTGGATTGTTCGATCGTATCTTTGCTGAGCAGCAAGACATCCGCCCCACCCTCGGCCGCCGCGATCGCCGCCCGCAGCCCTGCGACGCCCCCGCCGATCACCAGCACATCCGTGATCTGCTGCGGCAAGCGCGCGGCACGGAAGGGAATGAGGTAACGACGTTGAGTGAGCGTTTCAAACATGACTGAAATTTTAAGCCATCGCCGGGCGGGGACGAGGCGCGGGCGATGAAATCATCGCAATTTTAATTTTTGTGGCATTCTGAGGCGGCCTGAGCGCCTGAGCGATCGTCAGGCGCTGTCGCGCGTGACGATCTTGTAGTCTTCGCGCTCGCCGATCCCGCGCAGCGGGTAGTCTTTCCGCAGCGGATAACTGCCGAAGCCGTTCCACGTCATGATGCGGCGGAGATCGGGGTGCCCCGTGAAAATGATGCCGAACATGTCGTACGCTTCGCGTTCCATCCACTCAGCGCCCGGCCAGACCGGCGTGACGCTCGGGATCATCAGGCCGGGATCGCCGTCGGTTTGGGCGACTTCATCGCGAACGTCTTTCCCCGGGGCGGTGTCGCGTTCGGGGTCGAGAAACACCTTCAGCCACAACCGGTGGTTGAGGGTGGTGCTCGAAAGGCCGTAATTGACCGCGAAGCGGCCGCGAGCGCCCGGGTAGTTGAGGTAATCCACCCCGTTCAGCTCGGCCAGGAAATCGAACTTGGTGCGGGCGTCATCCCGCAGGAACCGGCACACTTCCAGGATCGAGGTGCGCGGCACGACCAGCGTGACCATCCCGCGAAATTCGTTCGCTAGGAACTTCACGTCGGGGAAAGCCGTCTTCAGCGGCACAAACGCCGGGTGCTGGGGCGCAGGATGATTGGATTCAGTGGCCATGATGTTCGAACCTCAAATTGTCGGGCGAACCCGCGTCGCGTCAAGCCGTCCGATCACAGCGCACAAGCGATGATCGGCTCTTCGCCGCCGGCGCCCTGGAACCAGCGGCGGCCGTCGCTTTCGATCAATTGCATCGCCGACTTCGGGCCCCAGGAGCCTGGGTCGTAGCTCTCGGGCTTTTTGTCGCTCTGGGCCCAGCCTTGCAGGATCAGGTCGATCACTTCCCACGCGCCTTCGGCTTCGTCGCCGCGGATGAACAGCGTCTGATCGCCGTTGATCGCGTCCATGATCAGCCGCTCATAAGCCTCGGGGGCTTCTTTCTTGAACGTGTCGGCGTAATCGAAGTTCATCGCCACGTTCTTGATGTTCATCTGCCCGCCGGGCACTTTGCCGTTCAGGTGCATGGAGATGCCTTCTTCGGGAGCGACGTGGATGACCAGGTCATTCGGAAACACCGGCGATTCGCACTGCTTCTGGAACAACGTCAGCGGCGGCGAGCGGAAGCGAACGACGATTTCGCTCACTTTTTTGGGCATCACTTTGCCGGTGCGGATGTAGAACGGCGTGCCGCTCCATCGCCAGTTGTCGATGAACACTTTCAGGGCGACGAAGGTTTCGGTGGTGGATTTCGGATCGACCCCTTTTGCCTTCAGATAGCCGTCGGTTTTCTTCCCCTTGGCTTCGCCGGCGCCGTATTGCCCGCGGACGGCGACATCATCCACCTTGCCCGGCCGAACCCGGCGGATGGATTTGTAGACTTTCACCTTCTCGTCGCGGATCGATCGCTCATCCAATGCCGCCGGCGGCTCCATCTCCACCAGCGCCATCAGCTGGAAAATATGGTTCTGCACCATGTCGCGCAGGGCGCCGCTCTTGTCGTAGTAGCCCGCTCGATCGTCGGCATTGACGCTTTCGGCGACCGTGATCTGCACGTGGTCGATGTATTTGTAATTCCAGATCGGCTCGAAAATGGAATTCGCGAACCGCAGCACCATCAGATTCTGCACCGTTTCCTTGCCCAGGTAATGGTCGATGCGGAAGACCTGGCTTTCGTGGAAGTGCTTGACCAGCAGCGCGTTCAGCTCCTGGGCGCTGGCCAGGTCGTGGCCGAAGGGTTTTTCCAGGATGACGCGCTGGAACGCGCCTTCGTGATGGACCGCACCTGATTGCACGCGATCCACCAGGCCCCGCGTGCCGAGGTTGGTGACGATCGGCTCGAACGCGTTCGGCGGCGTCGAGAGGTAGAACAGCCGGTTCCCCTGCGTCTTGAACTTCTTGTCGAACTCGGCCAGCTGCGCTTTGAGCTGGTCGAAATCTTCGGATTTATCGTATTGGCCGGTGTGGTAGAAGGTGCGATCCAGGAGCCATTTCAGCTTCGCTTGATCGACACCCTTTTTCTTGGCCGTGCGGGCGTTCTTGGCGATCGCTTCGCTGCAGGTTTTGCGGAAATCTTCGTCGCTGATGGACGTGCGCGCATACCCGACGAGGACGAAATCCTCGCTGAGGAGCCCTTCGATCGCCAGTTCATACATGGCCGGGATCAGCTTGAGCTGGGCCAGGTCACCGCTGGCTCCGAAAATCACCATCGCACACGGCGGGCATGTGGGCATCGCAATCCTTTTCGCTAAACGAACAGGAAATCTACGGGCATGCCCGCCAAACGCAACCCGCCCCGCCGCTCCCGGGCCGTTTAATTTTACGCCTTTTGCATCAGGCGCAGGTAGTCGGCTTTGCTCATCTGGGAGGTCAGAAATTTATACGACAACGCATACCGAAGCACCCGCCGGCGCCCTTTGCGCGGCTTGGCTGCGCGGAGGTCGACGTAGCGCAGGTCGGCGTTGTCCAACAGATCGGCGATCTTCACGGCCCGGGCGAGCCGGTTCGGCTTCAGCCGGACGACATAGTCGGCATAGGTGGAATCGGCGGTATGCGTGAGCAGTTCCACCGCCTGCACGACAGCCGCTTCGATGCCGGCGGCGCGGAGCGCGTCGGCGGTGATGCCGCCGCGCTCGATCGCGTCATGCAGGATGGCGACGGCCATCAGCAGCGGATCGTCGAAGCGCAGCATCACCCGCATGGGGTGCAGGATGTACGGCTCCCCCGGCGGATCTTCCATCGTTCGGTGGGCCGCGACCGCCAGATCGATCGCGCGCTGCAGCAAGGTCATGTCCCAAGGGTAATCGATCCGCGGCGGCTACCGGTAATCACCAGTCCATCCGGATCAAAGGATGCTCGGATCGGCTGGTTCTTCGGCAATTTTCTCGTTGACAGCGTCTGGCCCGGCGGTAGAGTGTCGCCCCGGCGCGTTGTATCGCGACCGTAGCTGAAGCAGGGAAACATGCACCGACATCAGATGTCAAACTTCACCCCCAGTTTTGCCGCCCGAGACAAAGGCGTCGAAGAGGGATTGTGCCTACGAAGGTTCAGATGAGGAACCGGCTGCCGCCGGTGATTCGAACGATCATCTGAACCCCGTGGCAGCCGCCCCGGGGTTTTTTGTTGTCCAGAGACATTCGCGCCGCCGGCGTTCCGCGGCGCAGACAGACGGCACGGTCGCGATCGGCCGGCAGCGCCCGCGGTGCGCATTCACCGCGTGTGTCCTGCGAACGGCGTCGAAACGTCGCGACTGGTCGAAAGGATTAGCTCAACTGGCAGAGCATCGAGTGATGAACTCGAGCGTCGTTGGTTCGACTCCAACATCCTTCCGGTTAACACCGGCCTCAGCCTAAACGGCTGGCGACACCCGGCGTGCGAAGGAGACGGATGCGCGAGGGATTTGCCTCGCAGGCGCCACGGCGCCTGTGCGACAACGTGACGACGGCCCTGCAGCCGGCGGCTCGTGCGTGTGACTTACCGCTAAATGCACCGGTCAGCGGTTGGGGGGAGCGCGACCGGTGCGGCGGCGGTCCCTGACGCACCCGCGTCCGTCGGCTCCGCCGGTCGCACGGGATCATCGCGTGTCCGCTCCTTCGTCCGTCTTTTGCCAAACAATCCGTAGAGAGGGTTTGCCCATGTTGTTGAGCACCGTATACATCCGTCAGCACGAGCGCGGCCTGGTCTTCACGCACGGCGACTTCACCAGGCTCCTGGAGCCGGGCCGGCACTGGCTGGTCGGGCCGGGGCGGTGCGTGGAGATCGTCGACACGCTCAAGACCCGCTTCGAGCACCCGCTGCTGGAGGTGCTCGTTCAGCGCGCCGACCTGCGGGCGCAGCTGGAAGTGATCGAGCTGAACGACGCGCAGCGGGCGATCGTCTGGAAGGACGGCCGAGCCTTCGCGATTGTCGGCCCGGGGCTGCACGCCTTCTGGAAGACGCCGGCCACCCTGCTGATCGAGGTCTACTCGATCGAAGCCATCCGCTTCGCGCACCCGAAGCTGCAGGCGATCCTGCAGTTGCCGGAGGCGTGCAAGTACCTCGACGGCGTGCAGGTGACCGACCATGAGGTGGCCCTGCTGTTCCACGACGGCGTTCTGATCGAGCAACTCCGCGAGGGGTTGCACGTCTCCTGGCGCGGCGTCGGGAACATCAAGTGGAAGGCACTGGACCTGCGCGAGCAGGTGGCCGACGTCGCCGGGCAGGAGATCATCACGGCCGACAAGGTGAGCCTGCGGGTGAACCTGGTCGTCACGTGGACGATCGACGACCCGGTCCGGGCCACCCGCACCAACATCGACCCGGCCCAAGCCCTCTACCGCGAGGCGCAGCTGGCGCTGCGGGCCGCGGTGGGGACCAAGGCGCTCGACGCGCTGCTAGCCGACAAGGAAGCGGTCGGCGGCGAGGTGCGGGCGTCCCTGGCGGGCCGGGCCGCGGAGCTGGGGATCGGCGTCAAGAGCGTGGGTCTGCGCGACATCATCCTGCCGGGCGAGATGAAGATCTTGCTGAACCAGGTGATCGCCGCGACCAAGGAGGCCGAGGCCGGCCTGATCCGTCGCCGCGAGGAGACGGCGCAGGTGCGCAGCCAGCTCAACACGGCGAAGCTGCTGTCGGAAAACCCGCAGTTGCAGCGCCTGAAGGAGCTGGAGTCGCTGGAGAAGATCCTCGCCGGCACCAGCGCGACGTTCGTGCTCGGCCAGGGCGACCTGTCTGACCAGATCCGCTCGCTGGTTAGCGCCAAGGCGTAACATCGGTCCACGACCCGTTCGGGGTCGTGGACCGGGCGCCCGGAAAAAATTATTTTATAGAAAACCCAACCCTAGCAACCATATAAAATACCCATACCCCCCCAACCATATTTATCG
>JBQCCH010000491.1:0-6973 GCA_051962375.1 Tepidisphaeraceae bacterium | reverse complement strand
TGAATCGGCCGATATAAACGACGCGGGCGCCGAGCGTGATCGGGGCGATCATCGTGGCGAGCAACCCGGTGGAATGAAACAGCGGCACGATGCCAAGGAAGCGGTGATCGCCGGTGAGTTTCACATGATCGATGCAGGCGTGCACGTCGGCGTGCAGGTTATTTTGCGTGAGCATCACGCCCTTGGGCAGACCGGTGGTGCCGGAGGTATAGAGCAGGGTCGCCAGGTCATCGGGCCCGTGTTCGGGCGGGGCATAGGGCTGCACGTCGCCGAGTTGGCCGGCAAGTTGCGAGAGATCGACGACATTGACGCCAAGACCTTCAAGACGACCGGCCAGGAGCGGGTGCGTGAGCACGGTGTCGATCTGGCTGTCTTGAAGAATGTGTGCAACTTCGCGAGCGCCCATGAGGAAATTGATCGGCACGGGGACTTTGTTCGCCAGCAGCGTGCCATAGAAACCGGCGACGAAGCCCGCGCCCGCCGGCAGCAGCAGGCCGACCGTGCCGCGGGAGGTTTTTGTTTTCAAAAAAGCCCCAAGGCCGAACGCCATCCGCGCCAGCGCTTGATTCGTGTATGATCCGGACTCATCGATCACGGCGATGCGATCCGGTTCGTTTCGGGCGTGACGAAGCAGTGGTTCTAACAGCATGCGGGCCTCCGAAAATCGGTTCGCATCATACGACGCGAGGCAAGGATGCGAAACGAGACTCGAGCAAGGAAAGCCGAAGCAATGACAATGAGCGTGATGAACAGCCAGGGACAATCGCCGCGCACGCGATATCGCTGGGTGCGGCTGGGCGGGCTGCTGCTGACGGGGGCCATGCTTTGCGGGTGCGTCAACCAACAGCCGACTGAACTGGACAAGGCGCGGACAGCCTTCAACGCGCGGGATTATTCCGGCACGATGTCGGCGGCGGATGCGTACATCGCCAAAGATCCCGACAGCCCGATGGCGGCAGAGGCCTACTACATGAAGGGGCGCGCGATCGAAGCGATGCCGTCGAAATCACCCGATGAAGCGCGCGAGCACCTGCAGCAGGCGCGATTCGCTTACATCAATGCGTTGAAGACCGGGCCGCTGGATCGTCGCCTGGAGGGATTGATCCGGGCATCGATCGCGAATGTGGCCTACTGGCAGGAAGACTATGCGACGGCGGCCGAGCAAGGGACGACGGCGTATGGAATGCTGGACAACAACGACGTGCGGGCGTGGTCGCTTTACCGGGCCGGCCTGTCGCAGCAGCGAATGGGCCAGTTTGAGGCGGCCGACCGAACGCTGCAAATGGTCGTTCAGTACTACCCCAACTCCGAGCCGGCCAGCCGGGCGCAAGCGCGCATCGGCACGCGGGCGTTCAACGTGCAGATTCTGTTCAGCCAACCGCAAACCGCGAGCGCGGCGGCTGTGAACCTGGCAAAAATGGGATTGCCGATCAACCGAATCCCAACCAGTGACGGCCGATCGAATGTGCTGATCGGGCCCTACGGCAGCTATGCGGCCGCCAGCAACGCCAAGGCGCGCATCGCCAACGATTACCCGACGGCCCAGATCGTGCCGTAACGATTAGTCGATCGGTGCAAGCCAAAAAAAGCCCGGACGCTGAACGGCGTCCGGGCTTTTTCTGCGCTGTGGGCTTATTGCGCGGCTTTGGCCGGCGGCATGAGAACGGTGTCGATCCAATGGATCACGCCGTTGCTGCAGACGACATCGGTCTTGACGACCTTGGCGTCGTTGATCATGACGGTGTCGCCGTCGACCTTCACATTGAGCGGGTCGCCTTCAGCGGTGCTGAGCGACATGGTCTTCACGTCGGCGGCCTTGATGGCGTCGCCGGCGTGGACGTGATAGAGCAGGATCGACTTCAGTTTCTCCTTGTTTTCCGGCTTCAGCAGGTCATCGACGGTGCCCTTGGGCAATTTGTCGAAGGCGGCGTTCGTCGGAGCGAAGACGGTAAACGGACCCTTGCCCTTCAGCGTATCGACGAGGCCGGCGGCCTTGATGGCGGCGACGACGGTCGTCACCTGCTCCATGCCGGGGCCCGTTGCGGTTTCAATGATGTCTTTCTGGGCCATCGCGTCATTGCCCATCATCGCATCATGCTGCGGCTGATTCTTGGGCAGCATCGGATCCGCATCGGCGGCGACCGCGGGCGTGATCGCGTAGACGCCCAGCGCCAGGGCCGAGATCGTGGCGGCACAGATGAGTTGCTTCGCGTTCTTCATGACCAGTCTCCTTCAAAGAATTCCAATTATCGCACACGCAATCACCAAGATCGCGTGGCCGCCAGCAAGTGACAATTCGCCGGCGGGTTCTCTAGAGGTTACGGGCGGCCCAATTGATCGGATGCAATATTTCCGCGAGATGAGCGCGAATTAATTCGCGGGTTTTCCCCGATGAATTGCGGTTTTCCCAAAGCGGTTTTTGATCACGTCGACCGCTTGATCGACCCGCTTCTGCCGCTCGGATTCGGGCTGGGTGAAGAGATTCATTTGCGCTTCGTGGCTGAATTGGCTCGCCTGCAGGCCGATGAGGCGGACGGGCTGGAAGTGGTCGCGTGCCCAACGGTCAAACAATTCGACGGCCGCTTCGTAAAAATCGCGGGTGAGATCGGTCGGATTCGCCAGCGCCCGGGATCGGGTGATGGTCTGGAATTGGCCGAAGCGAATTTTGACGCTGATCGACCCGGCAAAGAGGCGCTGGCGGCGCACGCGCATGCCGACGGCTTCGGCCTGTTGGAGCAGGACGTCGCGGACGGCGGCTTTTTCGATCAGGTGCGTGCCGAACGTTTCTTCGTGGCCGATGGATTTTGCTTCGCGATCGGATTCGACGGGCCGATCGTCGATGCCGTGGATCAGCTCGCGCACCCGTGCGCCCCACGAGCCCAGGTGTTGATCAAACCAGGCGGCGTCGCGCGTGCGGAGGTCGCCGATTGTCTTGATGCCCAGGCCGTTGAGGCGTTGGGCGGTTTTCTGGCCGATGCCCCAGATGCGGCCGATGGAAAGCGGCGGGAGGATGGTGTCGAGGTTTTGCGGGATGATGATGGTGAGGCCGTCGGGTTTGTTCAGGTCGCTGGCGAGCTTGGCGAGGAACTTGTTGGGCGCAACGCCGACGGAAGCCGTCAGCCGCGTTTCATCGAAGATCGCCGCACGAATCGCCCGGGCGATGGTGGGCCCGTCGCCGAAGAGGCGCCGGCTGCCGGTGACATCCAGAAAGGCTTCATCCAGGCTGATCGATTGAATCTGCTGCGTGTACCGCTCGAAGATGCCGAACACCTGGTTCGAGACTTCGCGATAGAGGGGGAAATTGACGCGGACGACGATTGCCTCCGGACAGAGTCGCCGGGCGGTGGCCATGGGCATCGCGGATCGGCAGCCGAACACCCGCGCTTCGTAGGAGGCCGTCGACACCACGCCATGATTCCCCGACCCGCCGACGAGGATCGGCTTCCCGCGCAGGCTCGGGTTTTCGCGCACTTCGACGGCCGCGTAAAACGCGTCCATGTCGACGTGGAGGATCGTGCGGGAATCGTCCAAACGATCGGATTATACCAAGCCCGACGATTACCCGGCGTGCGGGCGGCGGCGGCCGTGGGATTCGAGCGGGGGCGGCCTTACAATGCCCGGATGAGTGAACCGATTTCCGTGGGCGTGGTGGGTTGTGGACGCATGGGCCGGCTGCATGCGCGGGTGTATTCGCAGATGCCGAGCGTGAAGCTCGTGGGCGTTTACGACGCCAACACCGAATCGGCCCAGGAAGCGGCGGAGGAGTACGGGACGACGGCGTTCGAATCGCTGGAGGCCCTGCGCGAGAAGGTGCAGGCGGTGACGATCGCCGTTCCCACGACGCATCACCTCGCGACGGCCAAGCCGTTTTTGGAGCGCGGGATTGCGTGCCTGATCGAAAAGCCCTTGGCGGGCAATTCCGAAGAGGCCGGGCAAATCGCGGAACTGGGCCGCCGGCACGATGCGGTGATCCAGGTCGGCCACATCGAGCGGTTCAATCCGGCCGTGCGGGCGATGCTCGAATTGAAGATGGTGCCGGGCTTCATGGAGATCACCCGCATCAGCCCGCTGAGCTTCCGGAGCATCGACGTGGGAGTAGTGCTGGACATGATGATTCATGACATCGACATCGTGCTGCAATTGGCCCAGAGCGAGGTGGCGAGCATCGACGCGGTGGGCGTGAGCGTGATCGGGCAGCAGGAAGACGTTTGCAACGCGCGGGTGAAGTTCGCCAACGGTTGCGTGGCGAACTTCACAGCCTCGCGATTGAGCATGAAAACGGAGCGGCGGCTGCGGGCATTTTCGAGCGACAGCTACGTGTCGCTGGACTACCAGAAAAAGTACGGCATCGTCATCCGCAAGAGCGGGAACCTGGAGACGGTGCGCGACGTGGTTTCGAAGATTCGCTCGGGCGAGATCGAGGATTTTTCGCAATTGAACTACACCGAACTGGTGGACGTGCAGGAATTGGAAATCACGGACGTCGAGCCGTTGCGGGCGGAGCTGGATGCATTTGTGGCGGCGGTGAGGCGGGAGCGGCCGGTGGTGGTGTCGGCGGCGGATGGATTGGCGGCGGTGCGGCTGGCGGAGCGGATCGTTTCGAGCATGAGTAAGGCGGCGGTTTAAATCGACCGGCCCACGCACGGCACAACGAATAAAAAAAAGGCGGCGAGTGAAAAAAAGGCGGCAGGCTGATGCGTTCAGCCTGCCGCCTTTGTTTTGATGGCACTGCGGCGAGGGTTAGATCACCTGGATGCGGTAATCGACATGCTGGAGCGTGTCGAGGATGTCGAAGTAGGCGTAATTGATGCCGTAGCCGCCTTGCAGGAAGTCGGCATTGGCGTCGCCGGCGAGGGTGTCATTGCCGCCGCCGCCGTAGAGGGAATCGTGGCCGCGTCCGCCGTGCATGAGGTCGGCGCCGGCGCCGCCTTCGATGTAGTCGTTGCCGGTGTTGCCGTAGAGGTCATCGTTGCCGTCTTCGCCGAAGATGGTGTCCTTGCCGGCGCCGCCGTCGACGTAATCGCCCCCGCCGCCGGCGAGGACGCTGTCGTTGCCCGCGCCGCCGTAGAAGGCTTCGTTGCCGGTGCCGCCGACGAGGGTGTCGTTGCCGTTTTCGCCGTAGATGATGTTCTTGCCCGCCCCGCCGACGATGCGTTCGTTGCCATTGCCGCCGAAGAGGGTGTCGTTGCCGTCGCCGCCGAGGATGTAGTCGTCACCGTCGTTGCCTTGAACGGCGTCATTGCCGGCGCCGGCGTCGATGAAGTCCACCCCCGCGCTGCCGCGGATGGTGTCGTCGCCGTTTTCGCCGTAGTTGGTCGTCGGCACGGTAACGCCCGGCTCCATGGTGATGCGATCGCTGCCGACGCTGCCTTTGACGTAGATCGAGTGGTAGGTGGATCGGCTGTAGGTGGTCAGGACGCCGTTGATGTAGACCTGGAATTGCGAGGAGGTCTGGTAGACATCGACGATGGCCGCCGGCGTGGAGGTCAGGTCGATGAAGGCGGAGTCGGCCGCGGGCGGGATTTCGCCGCCACCGCCGCCGGAGTTGTCGGCGTAGGTTTGCATGAGGGCCGCGCCCCCGGAGGCGTAGGCGACATGGAACGTATTCGCCAATCGGTGCGCCAGGCCGAACCGGAAATCGCTGCCGAAGGTCACGCCGCTGATGACGGCTTCGGTGTCGCGGGCGGTCGCGGTGCGATCAAAGACGCGGACGGCGATCGAATCGTAGCTGGACCCGCTGCTGGCCTCTGCCCAGCCGATCGCGAACCCGCCGGCGGTATCGACGGCGATTTCCGGGACATTCTGGTTGTGGCTGGTGTTGTCGGAAGCGATTTGCACGCCTCCCATGGCCAGGCCGGTGTTGTCGAATTGCTGGAAGTCGATGACGCTGGTGCCGCCGGTGCTGTTCACCCAGGCGACCGTCACATTCCCGTTGTTGTCGATGCCGATCGCCGGCTCGGTGAAGGTTTGTCCGGAGACGACATTGGGCGTGGTGCCGATGGCTTGGCCGCCCGCGTCGAAGGCTTGTTCCAGGGTCTGGGCATTGTCGACCCAGGTGATGGCATACCCGCCGCTGCTGTTCATGGCGACGTCGGGTTCGACGCCGTTGCCGGCGAGATTCGGGGTGGCCGTGCCGCTGATCTGCACGGTCGCGCCGCGAACGGCACCGCCGGCGGAGAAGCGTTGGGCGTAGACCTGCGTGCTGCCGCCGGCGGTCCCTTCCCAGACGACGACGAAATTGCCGCCGCTGTCCATCGCCACACGGCAATTGGTTTGGTTGCCGGCCGTCGCGCCGCCCATGGCGATCGGGGAGCCGATGGGGACGAAGTTGTTGTAGATCTGGGCGTAGACGTTGTTGGCCGTGATCCCGGTGTTGACGTTGGTCTTGGATTCCTGCCAGACGACGACAAACTGGTTGTTGCTGGGGGTATTCGACGCGACATCGGTGTTGGAAACCGAGCTGTTCACGCTGTTGTTGATGGCGAACGGGGGTTGCACGGGGTTGGTGCTGTCGGCGCCGGAGACGGCATCGGTGAACCCGCCCGAGCCGGAGATCCAACTGGCATAGCGGAAGGAATTGGTGAGGTCGGGCCGTGCCGCGGCGCTTTCGACGGCCGTTACGCCGCTGGCCTGCATGGTCCCGGGGCCGCCCACTGGCACAAACGCCAGCAAACGTCTCGGTTCGAATGCTTCAATGCTTCCAACTGACCGACCTTCCGCCTTTACCATGATGCGAACCCTCTGTTGCAAGGTACAACTTCAACTCGTAGACCCGCCCTTATACCAAGAGAAGCCGCCCGGTGCGGTGGTTTTTCACCCTTTCGCAACAGGCAGGGCGATTTTACGCGGATTTGCGACCCCTCCGCAACCATCCCCCGCCCGCGCGGTCGATTCGCTCCAGCGATTCACCCCCGCGATTCATCCGGGCGACAGACGCCTCAGACCGCCGCGGGGCGATGGGCGCGTGCCGGAT
>JBQCCH010000490.1:0-4928 GCA_051962375.1 Tepidisphaeraceae bacterium | reverse complement strand
CGATCGCCGTCGGGATCATCAGCCCCAGCACCACCCACACCGGGAACAGCCGGCTGATCGCCCGCAGCACTTTATCCTTGCGAAGATCGCCCACATAGCGATCCAGGTTCGGCATGTCCTTGGTGAAGAGCCACCCCACGTGCGCGTGCCACAGGCCAGTCACGATGCCGACAAAGCCGTGCCCGTGCAGGTGCGGCGAGTGCGGATCGTCATGGGCGTCCGAATGCTGGTGATGCCGCCGATGCGTCGCCACCCAGTGAAACAGCGGCCCTTCGACGGCCATCGACCCAAAGATCGCGAAAACGGCTTTCAGCCACCGAGTCGTCTCAAACGCGCGGTGCGTGAACAACCGGTGGTACCCCACCGTAATTCCCACGGCCGAGATCAGGTACATGCCCACCATCACGCCCAGGTGCACCCAGCTGAACCCCACCCCCCACAACAACACAGCCGCCAGGATAAAGCCCAGGAACGGAACAACCACCGCCGCCAGGTTTGCCATGCGAATGGCGAGGGAGGCTCTTTCCGCGTGATCGGCGTGGCCGTGATCGTGGGTAGGGTGGTGCCGCAATGGTTGGGCGGGCGCTTCGTGGGTGATCGCCTCCAGGGCGGCCGCCAACGGGGTGGTCGTCATTGAATTCGTCGATTGCATGCTCATCGTGACACCTTTACACCGCACCACTCAGCGCGGCACAGCCACGTCACGAAGGCATCGGTAAAACTCGGTAGATAAAATCCGCTCAACTCCTATTGTACGTTGGCGGCGGGATGGTGGATACAGATTAATCGTAATCCTGCCGATTTCCGGGCCGGTTTCACCGGCGGCCGGCAACGTCACATGGCGTCATATCGGGTGATTGGCCGCAAACCTTGAGCGTCCACATGGGAGCGGCCGCCCAGGACGTCATGCGCGGTGGGCCAACAGCGTGCGATACTGCTGCGCCAGCGGCAGGGAGTCGTCGGCGATGCGAATCTGCGTAAACCGCGTGGCCGCCCGATCGCCCGGCTCATCGACCGCGGCCACCACGCGCCGACGCCCCGCCTCCCGGATCGGCTGATAATCGGCCGTGAACACGTACGAATAACACCCCTGCCCGCGGCAATACATCAGGTCGCGCACCCACAGGCCCTGCGGCGCGGCAGTGGGAAAATGCTCCGCCAACCGTTCGGCAATTCCGAATCGATCCGTCCGGCTGTAATGCACCTTGGCCTCAGCGGCGACCGCACGCAGCTGCCGTGCCCGCCGACGGGCCGCCCAGCGATCGATCAACCAAGCCGCATACAGCAGCACCACCGAGATCGCGAGGATGGCCCAGGGGGGCAACATGGCCAGTGCAATGATTCCTTACGACCCCGGATTCACCGCCGGCTGCGTGGCCGGTTGCGTGGTAGCGGGTTCGCCGACCACGTTCCGCTGCGGCGTGAACTTGAATCCGTAATCCGGCTGCACCGGGTTCAGCGAACTGATGAAATTCAGCACTGTCTGATACCTCGCATCATCGCGGCTGCGGAAAATGCCGTTGTAGCCGCGCACGTAGGGGTGCTTCGTCTGCGACTGCAGATCGGGAAGCCCATACTGCAGCAAGAGCGATGCTTCCGGCCGCGCCCGGTCGATCATCGAATAGACGTCCGGCATCACCACGCCCCCGACGATCGTCGGATTGCCCCCGGCAGAAGGCCGCTTCACCGTTTTGCTCTCCAGCTGATAAAAATCGGTGTAGACGATGGCGGTATCCGTCGCCGGCGAAATCAGGACGAACTTATTCGACGCGGCGTTGTTTCCCCCGTGGCACGCGCTGGTGGCGCACCCTTGCAGCACCAGCGGGAGCACGTCCCGCCGGAACGCAAGCATCACGTCCGGGTCATTGAGCACGCGCACATCTTTCGCCGCATCCGTGCCGGCCTTGATGATCTGCATCGCCTGCGCGGTCGGCGGCTGGTGAGCAAAGTCGGAATACGTCGGAGATTGCGCCCGCAGCTGCGGATTGTCGTCGTAAAACCGCTTGCGCACGCCCTTGTCAAAGGCAAACCGCGTCTGCGTGTCGGTGTCACGCGCTTCCAATTGCTTCACGCGATTGATCTGCTCCGGCGTGAGCGTGGTCCACAGCCCCAGCGGCTTGACCGTCGTTGCTCCGGCCGCCCCGGTCTGTCCGCCGTGATCGGCTTGCCCCGGCGTCTGGCTTCGCTCCAGTCGACGCTGACTGATCGTGAAATTCAGCAGATCGGCGGCCGTCGCGTTGTTGTTGTCGATGTCGAGGGCGTCGCGAAACGCCTTTTCCGCCAGATCATAGTGACGCGATTCCAGCGCCTTGCGCCCCGCCGCCACGCGCCCGGCCGCATCGTTCTTCGCGAGCATCGCGTAGTCGGCCTGCCATCGCTCGGTGAAATCGCCGTACGTGATGGAGGCGATGTTCTCCCGCGGCACGGAGATGTCGATCCCGCGCACCGTGACCACCGCCCCCTTCTCATTTTCATCGATGGGACCTTCGTAGGTCAGGCCGTCCTTCGTGCGGACCACGCCCTCCCGCCCCGCAGCCCACACCGTTGCCGCCATCGATACAACGAGCATCAGGGTCAACCATTTGCGCATGATCGGTCTCCTCACTCTTCCGGGTCGCTTCGGCCTTTTGTCCCCGACCGACTCTAAGGCGGCACATCGGCGCGATCAACTTCACACGCGGTCGATCGCGCCGAGATTCCGGATGTCCGATTACATTCCGCCGGCCGGCTCCGTGGTCGGCTCAGCCGCCGGGGCGGTCGTCGGCTGCGTGGCCGGGGTCACGATCGTGATCTGCGTCGGCATGCTGATGATCAACTGCGACGCGTCCGCATATTTCTCCGCCCGGCCGCCGTACTTCGCCAGCTTGCCGCTGATCTTGACCGTCGCCCCGGTCAGGGTCTTGGCCAGATCCCCGTTGAAGGCCGCATCCAGCTTCTGGCGGTTTTTCGCGAAGACCGCGGCGATGAACGTGGTGTCGTTGTCGAATTCAATGTTCATCACCTTGCCGCTCTTGCTCCACTCGGCTGAGCTGACCTTCCCCGTGACGGAGACCATCTTCCCCTCGGCCGCGGCAAGGGCCGCCTTGTCGGTCGACGGGATCAGTGTCCCTTCGTCATCCGCCCACACCAGCGTCGCCACCGAGAGCAGCATCATCAACGATAAAAATTTGAAGCGCATGACCAATCCTTCACGGCAAAAACGGAGTCGCGGTTGCGTTTCACTATAGCCTCTCCCTGCGGTGAGGCATCGGCATGGAACGAAAAAACCGCAGATTTCGCCTCCCCACAAGCGATGCCGCTCGGCGGTGCGGGAGGAAAAATCGGCGGCCTTCGGTTCGCTCGGGGAGTGCCGCGAGCGGATTAAATGTCCCAGAGCTGGGCTTCGAGCTGGTCGATTTTTTCCACCCGCCGGGCGTGACGCCCTTCCGAATAGGGCGTCGTCAGAAATGCATCGACGATCTTCTGCAGCTGGTCCGGCGGGAGCAGGTCGGTGCCCAGGCACAGCACGTTGCAGTGATTCGCATCTCGGGCGACGCGGGCCATCACTTCGTCGAGCACGACGGCGGCGCGGACGCCCTTGATTTTGTTGGCGCACACGCTCATCCCGATGCCGCTGGAATCCATCAGCACGGCCGCATCCACCTCGCCGTTCGCGACGGCCTGGGCGGCGGGGACGGCAAAGTCGGGGTAATCGCAGGCGGCGTTGGTTTCGCAACCAAAGTCGGTGACCGTGTGGCCCTTGCCCTTCAGCGCGGCGATCAATCGCTTTTTGCTGTCGAACCCGCGATGGTCGCACGCTACGGCCACCTTCATGTGCACTCCTTTTTTGTCGGTCATGCTAACCCACGATCTTGTCTTCTTTGAGCCGGTCACGAATCAGATGTGTCATGCGCTCGGCGAGCGAGCGATAGGTGGCCACGTCGGACCCGATCGGGTCTTCAATGTCGCCGGCGGTGTCGAGCGGGCGAACCTTCGCCGCCGCCGACGCCGACATCAATTGCGTCGCCTGCGCGTGCGAGCGGCCCATCACGTACACGACGTCCGCCTGGTGCAACAGCTCCGGCGTGAGCGACTGCGAGCGGTGCCCCGACAAATCCGCCCCCAGCGATTTGACCGCTTCCACCGCTTGCGGGGTGGCGCGCGTCCCGTTCATCGCAAACACCCCCGCCGACGCCACCGAATACCCCTTGGCCTCCAGATCCGCTTCCTTGGTCGACAATGCATCGGCCAATATTTTTCGCGTGAGCGCCTCGGCCATCGGGGATCGGCAGGTGTTGCCGCTGCAGACGAACACCACCGTGGTCCGCAATTGCCGCTGGATGATCCGGTCGTCGAACACGCCTTCGCGCTCGATCGTGTAGTGATCGGGGTAAACCCGCAGCAGCGTCGAGGGCTTGCTGAACCGCGTCGGCCCCGCATCGACGGCCAGGTCGATCGCCAATCCCAGCGAACCGATATCCTGCGGGAGCACGGAGGTGATGTCGCCCACTTTCGTCAGCGCCACCGGCGCCTGCACCCGCCCCACGATCTCGGCAAAGACCGGGTGATCCGGACAGCGGAGCGTAATTGTTTTTCCGGAATAAAGTTGCGACGGCTCCACGTTCAAGCGGCCGCTGACGCGCTGCTGGTCTTCGTCGCTGACTTCGAAGGTCAGCCCCACCGGCCCGGGCCAAAGCTTGCGCACCAGTCGGCGGGGGAATTCGCCCGGCGTCGATACGTAATCCCACGCCTGCTGCGGGTCGGCCAAGTGCAGCGTCCAGGCTTTGTCCTCGCCCGAGCCGCGCAGAGCATGCAGCCGAGCGCGGGTTTCCGGCAAGTCGATCCGCCCCGCCACGCCGTACACCGTCTCCGTCGGCAGGATGACCAGCCCCCCCTCCTCCAGCACGCGCGCGGCACGGGCCAGATCGGATTCGGGCTCGTCACTGTCG
>JBQCCH010000489.1:0-17300 GCA_051962375.1 Tepidisphaeraceae bacterium | reverse complement strand
GGGGAGCTTGAAGCCGAGCTTGGTGGCTTCGCGGCGGAAGAACTTGTCGGGCGTGCCGACGAGAATGCCGCAGCCGTCGCCGGAGTCGGGTTCGCACCCGACCGCGCCGCGGTGTTCCATGTTTTCCAGGATTTCCAGCGCCTGGCCGACCAGTTTGTGCGACGCGCGACCTTTAATGTGCGCGATGAACCCGACGCCACAAGCGTCATGCTCGAATTGCGGATCGTACAAGCCCTGTGCGGGCGGAAGGCCGTGCGGGGTGTGGTGTTTCATGGCTTTACAACGGTCAAGTCCCGAGGCGGCGGTTGGTATGCCCGGGCCGGGCAGTATAGCAGTTATCCACAGCGATCGCACGTCAAACTGATGGGGCGGCGACCGGAGCCCCCCACCGCATCCGCCGGCCGGGCGGGAGCGAGGGGGCGCATTCGTGTAAGTGGGCAAGACGTGCGGCGGAAGCGGGCCGGCAACACAACGCCCAGGCTGCTGAGCAACCTGGGCGTTCGCGTTCGTAAGATTTTACGGAGCCAACGCTTAAGGCGTCTTGGCTTTTTCCTTTTCGACGCTGGTGGTGCCGTCCGCGTTCTTATAGACGGTCGTTTCCTCGTGGGTGTTGCCGCCGAACCAGCCGGGCTTGTCGGTTTCGGTGTGGGCGACTTCGTGCGAGCAGCCGATGCCGACAGCCATCGGGGCGGCCAGAACACCCATGACAAACAGCGAGCGAACAATGCGAGCAGTCATAACCTCTCCTAAGAAAGCCTAAGAATTCCCGCGCCTTCGGACACGCGAATTCTTGCGTTAGGAGTGTAGGTGTGCCGGTGCAAGCCGGCTTAAATTCCGGATGAAGCCGAACCGCGCTCCACCCGAATGGGGGCTTTTCGGGCACTTCGAAGGTTATGGGGCCTTGAACGTGCCGATCAAGACGCCGGCGGCCAGGACATGGCCCTTCATTTTGGCGAGGATCAGGGCGCGATCCGCGACTTCCCCGGCGGCGAACTGCAACAGCCGATCGAGTGCGAAGACCTGGAAATGATAATGATGCGCGCCATGCGAGGCGGGCGGCTTCATGCCGAAGTAGCCGACCGTGCCGGCGGAGTTTTTCACCTGTACCGCCCCGCCGAGCGATGCGAGCTGCTCGGCATCGGGCTGATTGGCGCGGATCATCGTCGTGGCGGCGGGCAAATTGTAGACGGCCCAGTGGATGAACGGCTTGGGATTGGGGGCATCGGGGTCTTCGACCAGCAACACGAGCGACTGGGCATCGACCGGCACATTGACGATCGTCAGGTCGGGCGACTGACGCCGGCCGAATTCGGAATGGACGATCGGGATCGGCTCGCCGGGCTCGAAGGCGGTCGAACTGACATCGATCCGCTGGGCGGCCGGGCGGTCAAGCTGGTGGATCGCGAGCAGTTTGGCATCCGGGGCGTGGATGGCTTCGGCGGTGAGATGGGCGGTGACCATACGTACACTCCAGTCAGGGGCCAATCGGACACGGCGGGCGATCGGCAGCGGCGGTGCCGCGCCGGGCCGGCGTCTATGTCAATCGTAGGACTTTGCCGCTGTCGGCCGCCTCGCGAATCCTTGCGATAATCGCCATGTCGCGCAGCCCCTCTTCGCCGGGCGAACTGGGGGGCTTGTCGTGCAACACGCATTGCGAGAAATGATCCATCTCGGCGGCGAACTGGTTCACTTCGTCGAGCGTGAATTGATAGCGGGTGTCGTTCTGCATCGTGGTCATGCGCTGGCCGGTGTATTTGAAGGCCGGGTCGAGCTCGAGCCAGCCGTTGTCGCAATTGACGCGAAAGCGGCTGCTGACTTCGGAGCCGAAGCCGCAGGCGCACATCGCCAGGGCGCCGGACGGGAAGCGCAGTTGAAAGATCACGCTCTCAGGCACTTCGGCAAAGCGAGGGACGTTGGCGGGCTGCTGGAGCATGGCGCTGACTTCGACCGGTTCTTCGCCGGTGAGGTAGCGGGCGGCATTGAGGCAGTAGATGCCGACATCCCCCAGCGGCCCCCCGCCGGTTTTTGTGCTGAGGCGGATATTGGGCGGATACGTGTTCTGCAGGTTGCTGGCTTCGATCACCTTGATCTTGCCGAGCGCGTTGGACCGCAGCAGATCGACGGCCTTGAGGTTGTACGGCTCATAGTGCAGGCGATAGGCGATCATCAGCTTTTTGTTCGTCTGCCGGGCTGCGTCGATCATCTGCTGGCATTCGGCGACCGTCGTGGCCATCGGTTTTTCGCACAGCACGTGCTTGCCGGCCTTCAAGGCGCGGATGGTGTACTCGGCATGCATGTGGTTGGGCAGGATGATGTAGACGATGTCGATCTGATCGTCGTAGGCGATCGCGTCGTATTTGTCGTAGGTGTAGAGATGCTTCGGATCGACGCCGTAGTAGTCGGCGACTTTGCGGGCTTTGTCGGGATGGCCGCTGACGAGGGCGGTGACGCGGGCGTGTTCGGACTGAGCGAAGGCCGGCAGCACCTCGCCGAGCGCCAGCTCGCCGAGCCCGACGATGGCCCAGCGAAGCTTCTGATGCGGATGCTGGGGCACATCCAGATGCGGCGGCTGCTTATCGGGCGGCGCCAGGGGCGTGGCGGGCGCGGGACCGGTGGTGGCCGCGGCGGCTGGGGAGAGGCCGACCGTCGGCAGCGCGGCCGCCAGGAATCCAGCGCCGCCGGCCATGAGCAGGGAACGTCGAGTGAGATCGCGATCGGACATCCGCATCCTGGGTTGGAACCAATTCGGGGGTGCAAGTCGACGCTTGACGATAGCGCTTGGATCGCGGACGGCCGGGCTCTAAAACAAGGTTAATTCGGCAGGAGCGCGGCGAAGCGCCGGCGGATTTTTAGGCCGCTTTTTGGGAGCGGCGGCGGTAGAAAGGGGTGGGGAGCGTACTTCGTATTGCGTATTGCGTACTGCGTAAGGGGGAGATGCGTTGGCGTACTGGGTTCATATTGGGGTTCGCGTTGGGGGGTTCGTGTTGGGGTTGGTCTTGGTTGCGATAAGTGGGTTGGCGGGCTGGGCAAGGGCCGTTGCACTGGCGCGCGGGTTTTATTGGCCGAACGGATGGCCGGGCTGGGGGTTGGGCCGAAAACGCGAAAAAGAAATGGCAGGAACGGCCGCGGGGTGTTTTCAGCGACTTAGGGCGGCGGGTGTGGCTGGCTTGTGCGTCCGGGGGGACCGTGTAGAGTATCGCGACTCACGTGGCGGATTCAGCCCCTTCATCTTTCCCTGCTCCCCTGGTGGCCATCGCCGGCTGGCTTGTGCCGGGATTGGGGTACGTGCTGATCGGGGAAAAACGCCGGGGGCTCATCGCGGGGATCACGATCCTGGCGATCTTCATCGGCGGCCTGCTGATCGGCGGGATTCGTGTGATCGACATCCCGGGGTACGACGCCAACGGTGTGCCGAAAATGATGCGGGTGAACCAGACGGGGCAATTGATCTGGAGCTTCCGGGCGAACCCGACGGGCGAGCTGTTTGCCAAGCCTTGGTACATCGCCCAAACCTTGGCGGGCCCGGTGAACGCGTTGGCGACGTGGGGCTCGCTGAAAGCGGGCGAAGCGGGGCATCGGCAATCGACGGCGCGAATTTTCGACATCGGCACGCTATACACGGCCGTCGCGGGGATGCTGAACCTGCTGATCGTCATCGACGCCGCCTACCGCGCGACGCTGCCGCGCCCGACGCACGCGGATGTGGGCGGGAGCGTGGCATGACGGGTGTGCTGGCCTACATCCCCTTCCTCATGCCGCTGCCGGTGTGGAATTACTGGGTGTGGCTGATGGTGCCGCTGTGTGCGGGGGTGTCGATCGTCTACAAGACCATCAAGTGCCGGTACGTGCACCAGATTCCCGCACAGGCCACGATCCTGACGCTGTGGATTCTGGCATCGATGGTGGCGGTGGCGGTGGGGATTTTTGCGGTGTATCGCGTCTTTTTGGCGATGAGCTAGGCAAATCAAAGTTAGAACCCGGGGGCTTGTTTATACGAGCGGGTTTCTAAAGGCTGTTCAAATCAATTCTTGCATCGAATCCCTCTTTTGAGGGACGTGCGGGGCGGGGAAGGGGTCGCTAGCGTATGGACATGCAACTCAACACATCCTCTCCGGCGGGCGTGGGCGTTTCTGTGGAACCGAACCCGGTGCGATCGCCGGTGCGAACGACCCGGCGGGTGGGCGTCTTCAAGCGGGCGATCGGTTTTACGATCTGGGTCGGCAGCGGATTCGGGCTGTTGACGCTCCTGCTGCGCGGCAAAGGAAAGGCCTCTGAAACGGCGGTGGTGTATACGGTGCACCCGACGTTCTACCTGTGGCTGCTGATCGTCAGCGGCTTTGTGGGAGCGGGATTGGTGCACCGCTTCCCGGGCTGGGAAGGCGCGCTCGGATGGATCTACCTGTGGGCGGTGGTCTACACGTTTGCGTCCCTGCTCTTTGACCTGAGCACGGCGCGGCTGCTGTTTTGGGTGGGGATTTTTTGCTTCCTGTGGCTGGGCTCAAGCTATCTGGAAAATCTGAAGCACCTGCCGGTGGTGACGCACGTGGTGACGTATTTTCGATCGCTGCACCCGCGGTTCGACACGGGCTTTGCCCTGGCGCTGAGTACCCTGCTGACGCCGGCCTGGATCGGGTCGCTGCTGCACAGCTTTACCGAAGGACAAAAGACCTTCACGCCCAACTCGATCGAGGAGCGGTTCGTCGGGCACGGGTGCGAAATCAGCGATCGCAGCGGGCTGAAATTCCGCGTGCGGTATCGCGACCTGCTGGAAAGCCTTCTGGGCATCGGCAGCGCGGACCTGGAAGCCATCGACGGCACGGGCCAAGTGGTGAAGCGGTGGAACAACATCCTGTTCCTGGCGTTCACGTGGAAGAAACTGGACGAAATCCTGCACCAGCGGGCGGCCGTCGTGGACAACGCGCCGAATGACCCGGTGGAAGTGGAAGAAGTGCGATAATGGAAGTCGCCATCAATGGGAGCGCGTCGCCGGTCACTGCTTCAGGCCGGCGACGATCTGCTCGGCGATCGCGCACATGCGTGAAAACTCCACCGGATCGAACGGCCGGGTGGTGAAATCGAGAATGACGGCGTCGGCGTTGCGGATGAGGCCGATGTCGTAAGGCAACAGCGCTTTCGAGGGGCCGGTCGCGAGCAGGCGGGCGTCGATCGCACGCAGGCCGTAGACGTTGAACCGGGCTTCGCTCGACAACTTGGGGAACAATTGCAATTGCATCAAATCCACCAAATTGGCCGGCACATGGACGGGGCGAAGCGCGATCGGCGTGCTGTAATGATCGACCGTGCGGATCAGCGCGTTCCAGGTTTGCACGGTCCCCTCGGGCGAGACGCTCTGCAGGCGGTATATCGACGTGTGCTGATCGCGGCTGACGTAATGCTCGACGGCGCGCAGCGCGTGGGAGCGGATTTCATCGAGCGCATCGATCCGCACGACGCTCCCAATTCGTCCGCGCCGAAAGCCGCGATTGACGCACCACTCCCACTTGCTGAAGCGGTCCATGCCGGTGGTGTGCCGGCGTATTAAGCGCGCGACCATGATGGAAGAGGCGATTAAAATCGCGATCAGCGTCAGCGGAGTTGTCCAATAATCGGGCACGCCGCTGGATTATCTTCGGACGAAGCGGGCTCGCCAAGCGATCGCGGCGCGGGTTCGGAGATTTGCCTTCACTCAACTCACCGCCCATCATGGGTCGATAGTGAAAGTGATGGCGGACTGGTCTTCGATCGTTGAGACATACAAGCAGCGGTATGACATCCGCGTGCGTCGCTGGCGCAAGTCGATGACCGGATGCGCATGGCGGGTGTATTTCCATGACGGGCGGGTGATCAACTGGATCGAAGCGCCGCCCCCCAAGACGCCGATCAGCCTGGCAATCTTCCTGCATGAGGTCGGCCATCACGTGATCGGCTTCTCGACCTACAAACGGCGGTGCGAAGAGGAATATCACGCCTGGGTCTGGGCGATCACCCAGATGAAGAAACTGGGCGTGGAACCCGATGCCCGCGTGAAGATCCGCTTCGCCCGCTCGATGGAATACGCCGTCGCCAAGGCGGTGCGTCGGGGAATCAAGACGCTGCCGGATGACCTTCAGGCGTTTTTGCCGAAGGCCGCCTGATCGCTCGCAGCAGCGAACGGCACGCGTCGATTTCCTCAGCGTTGACGGTGTGCGGCATGCCCGGATATCGCCGCACATCCACGGCAGCGCCCATGCGGCTGAACACGGCGGCGGTTTCTTGCACCCGTTCGAAGGGCACATGCGCATCCGGATCACCCGCGCCCAGAAACACCGGCGTGCCCGCGAGCGAACCGGGGTATTGAAACGCCGTCCCCACCGGCCCGATCAGCCCCCCGGTCAGGCCGAGGATCGCTCCGTAACGACGCGGGTGCCGAGCCGCAAATTCGCTCGCCAGGCAAGCGCCTTGCGAAAAGCCCAGGATCGCGATGCGCTCGCTCGGCGTCCCCTGATCGATCAGGTTCTGCACCAGCGACTCGATGCGCGACAACGCCGAATCCAGGTACGGCTGATTGAAGTCGATCGGCGCCAGAAACGACTGCGGATACCACGTTCCCCCGGCAGCCTGCGGCGCGATCGCGGCGAGTTCGGGAATCGCCAACGCGTCCCACAGGCCCAGTATGCCTTCGGCCGATGCGCCGCGGCCGTGGATCATGATGACCGTCGCCGCCGCGGTTTCGGGTGCGGGCCCGCGCGTCGCGACGGGCTGATGAGCGTGCGGATTTTTGAGCGAATTCATGAGATTCTCCTGTCAAACAAGCTCCTGCTGAATCCGCAGCCAGCGCTGTCGCACCGGCCGCAGAGGGTTTGATCGCTCAAGGCAATTAAGCCAGGGGTTTCAGGCCGGCTTCGATCTCCTGGCGCCGGCCTTCCAGGAAAGGAGGCAGCGACAGCTTCTCGCCGAGCGATTCCATCGGCTCATCCGCGGCGAAGCCGGGCTCGTCGGTCGCCAACTCAAACAGGATGCCGTTCGGTTCCCGGAAATACAGGCTTCGGAAATAGAAGCGATCGATCGGCGAACTCGACGGCACGCCGAGCGAGCGGAGGCGCTTGAACCATTCGTCATACGCCTCAAACGTCGGCACACGGAACGCGACATGATGCACGCCGCCCGCGCCGGTGTGTCCCGCCCGCAGTTGCGGCTCGACCGCCACGTGCAACTCGGCCGACGGGCCGCCGTCGCCCATCGCGAACACGTGAACCTCGGCCGTCCCGTCACTGCCGTCGGTGGCGGGAAGCGCGTACTCCCCCGCCGTCCGCATGTTCATAACCTGCGTCAGCACGTCCGCCGTCGGCGCGAGTGTCGGCACGCTGATCATGATCGGGCCGAGCCCATGAATTTGATGGTCGGCGGGAACCGGGCTCCGATCCCAGGCGTGGGATGCAGCGCCGGGCTCATCGGCGACCAGGCTCAGGCGCTGGCCCTCCGGGTCTTCAAAATCGAGCACCAGTCGGCCTTGCCGTTGCGCCAGCGGAGCGTGCTTCACACCCGTCGCCGCGAAACGATCTTGCCAATAGTCAAAACTGGCGGAACCGATCCGCAACGCGGTGCGGACGATGCTGTGCGTACCCCGCCGCGCCCGAGCGGCCGGCCAATCGAAGAACGTGAGGTCAGTGCCGGGCGAACCTTTGCCGTCGGCGTAGAACAGGTGGTACGACGAAACGTCATCCTGGTTCACCGTCAGCTTGACCCGACGCATGCCGAGCGTGTCGGTGTAAAAGTGATTGTTCCCTGTCGCATTGGCGGTGACCGCCGTCAGATGATGGATACCGGTGAGTTGCATGACAAACCTCTTTTTCCGCGGGTTTTCGTGGCCCGCACTAATTGGTTTAAGTATAAACTATATGGCTCAGTTGTCAAGCTTTTTCTAAGTTCGTCCCCGGACGGCGGGTCTTTTTCAGCGGATTTTCGAGACGGCGTCGGCGACGCGGGTGGGTTCGGGCAGCCGGTAGCGGGTGCAGCAGGCGAGGACCAACTCGACCGCGGTCGGCAGGTCAATACGGTGGCCAATGCTGACAAACAGCGGGCGTACGGCGGCACGCGTTCGCAGCACCACGCCGATCCGTTCTTCGCGATCCCACAACGGCGCCGTGCTGCCCGGTTCCGGCTTCGGCTCATCATGAGTGCCCAGCAGACGGCTCTTGGCGCACCCCACGCTCGGCAGATCCAACAGCACGCCGATGTGCGTAGCCAACCCACACCGCCGCGGGTGCGCCAGGCCCTGGCCGTCGAATAAGATCGCCTGAAACGGGGAGCGAATCGCCTCAATGACTTTCAGGATCGCCGGCGCTTCGCGGAAGCTCAGATACCCCGGCACATACGGCGCCTGCACCGGCAGAAGCGTGCTGCGGGTTTCAATGATCTGGCGATCCACGCGGTCGTACACCACTGCTGCCGCCTTGATGAATTGCTTGTCTTTCGAAAACGCACAGTCCGCGCCGACCACGAAGCGCGGCAAAGGCTGCAGCGGCTCGATCACGCAACGATGCCGAACCTGTTCCTGAATCTGCTTCCACGGCGCAACCGATCCGCTCCAGGCAAAATCCGTCATGCCGCATTGTATGACCAGCACTTGGGCCGGGGGATGGATCTCCGCTCAAGCGTGCACGCGGCGCACGTACACCCACCACTCCACGAAAAGCGTCGGCAATCCGATGCACGCGAGCAGCCACCACCACCACTGCAGCGGCGTGCGACCTGTTTTGACCACCATCGTCTGCGCCGCCTTCCCCGGCGCATGGTCCAGCGGAAGCAGATTGCTCTCGGTGTCGCTCAGCAGATTGACGGCGATCCGCTCATACCCGGGCACGGCGGGTTCGGTGGCGTAAAGTCCGACCGAATCCAGCGGCGGCAATGCAAAATCGCCGGCGGACGGGATCTCGACCGTTCGCGAGCCCTGCGGCGTCAGCAGCGTCAGCGATTTCGCCCCCGGCGCCGCCCGATCCACCGCCGCCCGCGGCAGCCGCGGCGTTGCCCCGGGCACATATGCCTCCCGCACGCTCAGATCACTTCCGACTGCCAGATACTGCAGCGCATTATGCAAAAACAAAGGAAAGCTCACCCGAAGCGGCCAATTGCTCTGGAGCACATCGAAGCCGACGACAAGATGCGTCGCTCGGGCCGCATGATCCAGCACCACCAGCGGCCCGGCCGTTCCTTCGATCAGGGTTTCATCCGCCAACGGGACGTCCAGCTTCATCGCCTCCGCGACGTACAGCTTCGCCAGGGACAGATCCCGCAACAGCGGATGATCGCGCTTCCAATCGAGCGTTTCGACATTCGATAAATACAACGCTTTCCCAGATGGATCGGTAGCCTGCTTCAGTGCCAGGCCCGCGGGGATTGCGTCAAACCAGATATAATTTCCCGAGGCCGGCAGATATTTCGGCGCGTACCGATCGAAGAGCACGACGTCCAGATTGCCGGGCCGCTGTTGTTCCCACTCGCCGGGCGTAAAGGTGTGGGGGTCGTGCAGATTCAGGCTGTGGATTGCTTTCTCAAGGAAGTAGTTGCCGTCGGTCACCAGCGCGACGGCCAACGGTTTGGGCGGGGGAACGACCACATAGGCTGCATCGTCGGCGGCGAGCGCATCGCCGGCAACGTGGGTTTGCTCCAGCTTGATGACCGCGGCCGTGGTCAGATCCAGATTGAATTCCACGCCTTCCGCCCCCTGCAACCCCTGTTTGCGGGCCGCCTCACGCTGCTGATCATTCCAGCGCGCCGGCAGCAACTTCACATCCGACTTCACTTGTCGCACCGCGAACGCATCCTTCGCGCCTGATGCCGGATCGATCGGCGACACACTCAATTGAAGATCGGTTTGCGTCGGCTCGGCACCGAAATTGGCGAGGCGGGCAAACACCTGCACCTGCGTGGGCTGCTCAAAATTCCGTTTGGCGGAAAATGCCACAATTGCAATATTGCCGGCGTCCGCCTTGCCGATCGGCTCGAAGGCGAGCGTGCTTTGCAGTGATGCGTCGTCGGCGTCGGTGGCACGCCCATCGGAGAAGAGGAAGACCGTTTGGGCTGTCCCCCCCGCCGCCCCTGCGACGGCCGCCTGGGCGTCGGCGAGCTGGTAGGCGAGCTTCAACGACGTGGGCCGATCCGTAGGGCGGATGCCGTCGATCGCCTGCTTGAGCGCCGCCGTGTCTGCCGTGTACGGCTGCACCGTTTCGGCGGAATCCGCAAAGGCGATCACCATCGCTTTGGCGTTTCGACCCATGCTGTCGACAAGATTCTTCGCCTGGCGCTTCGCCTCCTCCAGGCGCGAGCGCCCGCCGAGATCGGTCGCGTTCATCGAGCCGCTGTGATCAATCAGGATCACGCTGTTTTGCCCCGCGCCGGCCCGAGAGAACGTGACCGGATTCGCCAGGGCCAACAGCAACGCGATCAGCACCAGCAGTTGCAGCAGAAGCAGCAGATTTCGCCGCAGCCGTTGGAACGGCGAATTGACCTGCATGTCCTGGATCGCTTTTCGCCACAGGAGCGTCGACGACACCGGCTGCTCGCGCCGGCGGAGCTTGAGGAAATACAGCAGCAGCAGTGAAGGAATCGCCACGGCCGCGGCGATCGCGGCGGCGGGCCAGCTGAGCAAGGTGGGCAGCCACGTCATGCCGTCTCCAGAACCGCGTCATACGCCGCCACGGCATCGGTCCCGAAGCAGACGAAGCTGACGACCTCGATGTGTCGGCGATGCTCAAACTGTTTCGCGGTCCGCACGGCAATCTGCGCCGCAGCCCCGAGCGGATAGCCATAGACGCCGGTGCTGATCGCCGGGAACGCGATCGTCCGCAGCCCATGCTCAAGGGCCAACCGCAGTGAGTTTTCGTAGCAGGCCTGCAGGAGCGCCGGCTCGCCCGATTCCCCGCCGCGCCAGACCGGGCCGACCGTGTGGATGACGAAGCGCGCCGGCAGATCAAAGCCGGGCGTGACGCGGGCTTCACCGGTCGGGCAGCGCACGCCGGGGCGCACTTCGGGCACCGCCCGGCACGCCGACAGCAACGCCGGCCCCGCCGCGCGGTGGATCGCCCCATCCACGCCCCCGCCGCCCAGCATACGTTCGTTCGCCGCGTTGACGATCGCATCCACGGCCAGCCGGGTGATGTCGGTGTGCAGAATCTCGAGCTTCATTGATGACCTCCCGGGGCGGCACGGCATCCTCCGCGAGGAAATCGACCACGCGTCGCTGAATACTACGCGACCAGACCGGCCAAATGTGCAGCGGGATTTTTGCCTGCAGGTGTCGGCCCGTGCCGAAACGCGTGCTTCGCGCAGGCAGCACGATCGCGTCGATGCGGTTCCAGACCGTGAGCGTCGGCGCGGTCCATGCCACCTCGTTCAATCGACGGATGTGCTCATCAAACGGCCGCATGTTGCGCACGCCGGGCGTGGGAACCAGGCACGCCATCCACGTGCCCCGGTGCGGCGAATTAATGAACACCGCCCGACGCACCGGCAGTGCCGGATCGATCAGGTGAGCCGAACGAATGACCAATCCCCCCATGCTGAAGCCGACCAGATTTACCGGCGTCGGGTGCTGCCTGATTTCGTCGATCAACCCTCGCCCGAGTTCTTCCAGCGACAAACGCCCCGTCGAGGTATACCGAACGATCTTTGCCGGCCCCACGCGGGCTTCGGTCAACGCCCGCAATCGCTCCCACCGCCGCGGGCGGCCGAGAAATCCGTCGAGGATCAGCGTCGTCGTCATCCGCGCCCCTTAGCCCAGCAGTCCATTCTCGCGGAGGTAGCTCATCACCAGCGTATCAAACGGCACGGCCGTGCTGGTAAAGAGATAAGTCCCGCCCCGCCGCGTCACGAATTCCTTCAATTGCCGGCAATACGCGTCGAGATTCGCCTTGTATCGCTTGATCAGCGGCTGCGTGATGCTCACTTCGGCGCTGTCGGCGTCTTCCAAGTCCACCAGTTTCAGATCCCCCTGCAAGTCCGGCTCGACTTCCTGCGGGCTGAGCACCTGCACCGCGAAGAGGTCGTACGTTTTTCCCGCCACGTAGCGCAGGCCGGGCTCGAAGCCGGCTTTGTCGAAGAAATCGGACAGCACCACGCACACGCCCCGGCTGCGCTGCGTGAGGGCGAACCGCCGACACGCTTCGGCCAGGTTGCTCGTGCCGCCCGGCTCCAGGGATTCGATGAAATCGAGCAGTTGCCCCACCCGCGTGCGGCCACGTAGCGCGCCCGTCGTCGCGGAAGTTCCGCCGCTGATGGCGTTAATCGTCACCCGGTTGTAGTTCACCAGCCCCACGTACCCCAAGGCCGCCGCCACCTGCTTCATGTAGCGCAGCTTGTTGGGGTTGCCGTAATCGGCGCTTTTGCTCGTGTCGATCAATACGTGCAGCGCCAGGTCTTCTTCTTCCAGGAACAGCTTCAGAAACAGCCGATCCAGCCGGGCGTAAACGTTCCAGTCGATGAACCGCAGCTCGTCGCCGCTGACGTAGTTGCGATAGTCGGCGAATTCCACCGATTGCCCCCGCCGTTTGGAGCGGCGCTCCCCTTTGAGCTTGCCGGCGAGGATTTTGCGACTGATGACATCCAACTGCCCCAGTCGCGCCATAAAGGCGCTGTCCAGCAGAGGTTGAGCGACGGCATCGGGCATTCGGCTCGGCTTTTGGTGTCGGCGATCAGCTCAGCACTTCGATCGATCCGTCGTGCTGCTTGGAATTAATGATCTGGGCCACTTCTTCCGCCTTTTTCTTCGACCGCACCAGGATCTTGAATTCGTGCTTCCCCTGTTTGCCGTTCCACACCGCAAACACCCCGCCGTGGTAGGTCGCCACGCGCACTTTGCCGGTATTGGGAGGAATTTTGTAAAGCGCCATACGTCCCTGCAATTGTCCGACCGCGCTGCGCCATTTGCAACCGTCGGGGCGGTCTGGTAGAAATTCTGGGAAGCGTCGACTCACGGAATCTTTCCCAAGGCCCGCGATCACGCTCGAATGTCCATGGTGGCCGTAGCTCAGTTGGTAGAGCGCTAGTTTGTGGTACTGGACGTCGCGGGTTCGAGTCCCGTCGGTCACCCTTAATTCGCCGGGCGCAATTTGTCGCCCATGCCCTCACCCCTTTCGTCATGCTGACTCGCCGCATCATTCCTTGTTTGGACGTCGACCGTGGCCGCGTGGTTAAAGGGGTCAAGTTCTTCGACCACGTCGACGCCGGCGATCCCGTCGAGCAGGCCAAGCGTTATCAGGAGCAAGGGGCCGACGAACTGGTCTTCTACGACATCAGCGCCAGCCACGAAGGTCGCCAGATCATGGTCGATCTGGTCCGCCGCGTCGTTGAGGTCATCTTCATGCCGCTCACCGTCGGGGGCGGCATTCGCACGCTCGATGACGCCACCCAGCTGATCCAGGCGGGAGCGGAAAAAGTCTCGGTCAATTCCGCGGCCGTCAAAAATCCGCAGCTCATCGCCGACATCTCCGGCAAGTTCGGGCGGTGTGCGACCGTGCTCGGGCTCGATGCCAATCGCGTGTTTCACGACGGCGTGGAGAAGTGGGAAGTCTTCGTCAACGGCGGCCGCACGCCGACCGGCGTGATGGTCATGGACTGGGTCCGCCAGGCCGAAGACCTGGGCGCCGGCGAGATCGTGCTCAACGTGATGAACGCCGACGGCACGAAGCAGGGGTACGACAACGAAATGACCCGCGCCGTGAGCGAAGCGGTGAACGTGCCGGTGGTCGCCTCGGGCGGGGCCGGATCGCCGGAAGACATTCGCGACGCCTTCCTCGTCGGCAAGGCCGACGCCGCACTGGCCGCCAGCATCTTCCACTTCAACGAATACACCATCGCCGACGTCAAACAATTCCTGGCCCACCACGACGTCCCCGTGCGATTGGCCTGAGCCCAAGCCTAAGCCACGCACCACTCGCCCGCGGCATGTGCCGTTCGCTCCCGCGACGCGCCCTTCTTCCTATGGCGCATCCCATTTCGTTCGCGACCCGTCGAGGAGCGCTCTAAGCCGTGTTACGCGCCGTCCGCCAAAACAAGAGCGGATCCCTTTCGAGTCTTTCCTGGATCCATTGGCCTCCTTCGCGAGTTCTTGGGCCTTGGCTTCGTCGGCGTGGCGGTCGTGAGCGGGTCTCTATGAGTTTTCGGCAATCGTCGAACGCCCATCCTGCCCGGCGTGCGCTGTCGGATTCGAGGCAGTCACCAATCCCGGTTTCAATGACGACCAACCAGCAATAACTACGCAAAGGTAAACGTTTGCAAGCCATCGTTGTAAGATGTGCATTGTCCAAGCGCATCGGCCGGACAGGTGGAGGCAAAACGCATGTGGAACAGGCAACGTTGCATCGGCGCGGTCGTTCTCTTACTCGCCATGGCCTCCCGCGGGATGGCGGGGACGAGCCTGGGGCTTTCAGACGACATCGTCGGTGAGCATCCGCTGCCCAACGCATTTCCGCTCGTCGAGAGCGGCCGAGCGGCGGCGCTGTATGTCGATCCGGGCGACTTCGACGGCGTTCGGCGGGCGGCGACCGACCTGCGCGAAGACATCGGCCGGGTCACGACGATGCGCCCCGAACTCCGCACGACCGAGCCGGCCGCGACACGCGATGTCGTCTGGATCGGAACGCTGGGCAAGAGCCCGACCATCGATGGATTGGTCAAGGCGGGCTCGCTTCACGTGGAATCGATCGCCGGCAAGTGGGAGTCTTTCATCATCGCGGTCGTCGCTCATCCGGCGCCGGGCGTGGATCACGCCTTGGTCGTGGCCGGCAGCGACAAGCGCGGAACGATCTACGGCATCTATGAGTTGTCAGAGCAAATGGGCGTCTCGCCCTGGTACTGGTGGGCCGACGTGCCCGCAAAACATCATGCTCAGCTCTACGTGCGGCCGGGGACCTTCACGCAGGGCCCGCCGGCAGTGAAGTATCGCGGCATCTTCATTAACGACGAAGAGCCCTGCCTGGGACCGTGGGCCCGCGCCAAGTTCGGCGGCGTGAACTCGAAGATGTACGCTCACATGTTCGAACTCATCCTGCGGCTGCGAGGCAACTTCCTCTGGCCCGCCATGTGGGGCAAAGCGTTCAACGAGGACGACCCAGTCGACGCGAAGCTTGCCGATGAATACGGCGTCGTCATGGGAACAAGCCACCACGAGCCGATGCTCCGCGCGCAGGCGGAATGGGGCCGACATCTAAAACAGTACGGAAACGGCGAATGGAACTACGCCACCAACGCGGCCGGCCTGCGGCAATTCTGGATCGACGGCGTCGAGCGCAATAAAGCTTACGAAAGCATCTACACCCTGGGCATGCGCGGCGATGGTGACGTCGCCATGCCCGACGCCGGAGGACTGGAAGCGAATAAAACGCTGCTCGAAACAATCATCACCGATCAACGAAAAATTCTTGCCGCTCACGTCAACCCAGACGTCACTCAACTTCCCCAGCTCTGGGCGCTGTTTACCGAAGTGCAAAAATACTACGACGCCGGTTTGAAGGTGCCGGATGATGTCACGCTTCTGTTTACCGACGACAACGTCGGAAATCTACGCCGGCTTCCTACGGCGCAAGAACGCAACCGGACCGGCGGTTCCGGCATTTACTTCCACATGGACATGAACGGCGGCCCCTACTCCTACAAATGGATCAACACCAATCCGCTCCCGAAGATCGCCGAGCAAATGAACTTGGCCTATGAATACGGCGCCAGGCAGATCTGGATCGCAAATGTCGGCGATCTTAAGCCGTTGGAAATCCCGCTCGAATTTTTCCTCCGGATGGCGTGGAACCCGCCCGCCATGCGGGGTCACATCGCGGACTACCAACGCCGCTGGGCTGAACGGGAATTCGGACCCGATCACGCCGACGAGATCGCCGATCTCGCCGCTCTATACGCCAAGTACAACGCCTGGCGAAAGCCCGAAGTCGTCCGCCCGGATACCTACAGCCTTGTCAACTTCCAGGAAGCCGAGCGCGTTTCGCAGGCATGGAACGAGCTGGCGAATCGCGCATCAACTCTCAACGCCACGCTGCCGCCCGAACAGCGCGATGCGTTTTACGAACTCATCCTGTACCCCGTGCTCGCAAGCCGCAATTTCAACAACCTGTACATTGCCGCAGGCAGAAACGCGCTCTACGCCAAGCAAGGCCGTGCCAGTACCAACGCGCAGGCGCAACTCGTTCGAACCCTGTTCCAGGTCGACCAGGAGCTGAGCGATTACTACAACAACCAATTGCTCAACGGAAAGTGGAAGCACATGATGGATCAGACCCACATCGGCTACACGAGCTGGCAATCGCCGAAAACCAATCTCATGCCGAAGGGGGTCGACCTGCCACTGTCGGATTCAAACGCGTTCGGCGTCGCCGTGGATGGATCTTCAGAAAGCTGGCCCGGACCAGGAAATCCCTCCCTGCCCGAATTGGATTGCTTTCACCCGCAACGCTCTTTCATCGACATATTCGCCAAAGGCACCACGCCGCCGAGCTTTACCGTTCAAGCGAATCGTCCCTGGATTCACGTCGAGCAATCGCCGCGGGACGGCGCTAAGGGAGATCAACGGCTCTGGGTGAGCATCAACTGGGCCGCCGCGCCGGTGGGACGATCGGAAGGATCGGTTCAGGTCATCGGCGGCTCGCAAAACGTGGCCGTCAGTGTCGTAGCCGTTAAAGCCAGCGACGATCAGAAAAAGGCCGCCCGCGGTTGTTTCGCTTCAATGACCGGCGTCCTGGCTTTCTCTGCAGCCGACGCCCAGTTTACATCGAGCGGAAACATTCGATGGGAACAGTTCACCGATTACGGCCGCGGCAAGTCGGCCGTCACGATTGTGCCGGTGACCGCAGCCACCATCGCTCCGGGCGCCCCAGCGCCCACGCTGAACTATCCGCTCTACCTCCCAGACCCCGGCACATACGATATTGACGTGATCACCGGGCCGACACTCGATGTCATTCCCACTCGACATCTGGGGCTTTCGGTTTCGGTCGACAACCAGCCGCCGGAAATCGTGGAGGTGTTCACGCCAAAGACCTTCAAAAACGAAGACTTCCTCGGGCAGGCATATGGCACGAATACCCGCAACAACGCCCGCACGATGCACTTCACCCAAGTCTTCGCGAAAGGCGGTCGCCATCTGCTTTCGATCGGCATGGTGGATCCGACGCTTGTCCTGCAGAAGGTAATCGTGCACGACAAACCCCTGCCCCTTTCATACTTCGGGCCGCCGGAAGAGGCACCATTCAGCGGTAAGCCGAAGGATTAAGGGCGAAAGCTCACATCGTATCGCCGGCACGCTGTCGCTCGTGTCGCCA
>JBQCCH010000488.1:0-9125 GCA_051962375.1 Tepidisphaeraceae bacterium | reverse complement strand
CGTCACACTGTTCGACCGCGGCGCGCCCATCAGGAACGCAAACACGGTCTTGCCGTCCTTCGACTGGGTGTAGCGCACGTCTTGGGCGCTGAACTTCGTGATGTCCGCCAAGCCGCCGAAACGGCCCTTGGCGGCGTTCTTGGCGTCCATTGACGGTCCCTCGCCGAAGGCCGCCCACGGTTGAGTGGCGAAGATCGCTTCGCCGTTGACGCTCATCCAGTCGCCGATGCGGGTGAGAACGGCTTCTTCGTCGCTGTCGATCGTGCCGTCGCCGCGGACCGGGATGTTCAGCATCAGGTTGCCGTTCTTGCTGACGATGTCGATGAGCATGCGGATGACGTCGTCGGCCTTTTTGTATCCGTGCTTTTCAAAAATCGATCGCTTGTAGTGCCACCCCCCGATGCACGTGTCGGTCTGCCACGGCTGGGGCAGGATGCCCTCGGACTTGCCGCGCTCGATGTCGTACACCAGGCACTTGCGCTGGTCGCCCTGCAGGTGCTTGGTGGTGACAACCGCTTCGTTGCGGCCGTCGTGCCACTGGGCGCTGCGATTGTAGAAATCGGCGATGATTTTCAGGCCGTAATTGCCGGGGGATTTGTTCAGCGGTAGCACGGCGTCGTCGAAGTAGACCAGGTCCGGTTTGTAGTTGCTGATCAGGTCTTCAACGCGGTTGAAGAACTTGATGCAAAAGGCGGCGTCGGCCGGCGCACCGATCGCGTGGCTTTGGGCGTAAAGGTCCTGCGGGTCCAGCCCATCCCACCACTTGCCGGCGCCGTCGGTGGCGGTGACCTTGCCATCGTAGGGAACGCCTTTGTTGGGTCCGTCGGGGTCGCTTCCCTGGGCGGGTTCGTACCACGACCATGTCCGGCCGGCGTGAATGCTGACGCCGAACCGCATGCCTTGGGCGTGGGCGGCCTGCTCCCAGCCGGCAATCAGGTCTTTCTTCGGTCCGACCAGCGTTGCGTTCCATGGCTGGCCTTGGCTGGCCCAGAGGTCCATGTTGTCGTGGTGGTTGCCCATCGCCATGAAGTATTTCGCGCCGGCGCGCTTGTAGAGCGCCATTAGGCGAGCCGGGTCCCAGTTCTCCGCGTGCCATTCGTTGATGACGTCCTTGAAGCCGAAGACCGACGGCGGGCCGTAGTGGTTCACGTGATAGAGATAATCCGGCGACGGCTTCCCGGTCTTCGGATCGATCGACAGATACATGCGCTGGCCGTACCAGTCGCCTTGTTCGGGTTCGCACTGGGGCCCCCAGTGCGCCCAAATGCCGAACTTGGCTTCGCGGAACCATTCGGGCACCTGGTATTGCTTGAGCGAATCCCACGTCGGCTGAAACCGGCCCGGCGTCGTCGGCAGTTCCTTCTGGTCGAACTGACGGGCCGCGGCTGTAGCGGCGGCGAAGGTGTAGCGATCTGCGGCCACCGCCAAGGACGCCATGCACGCGAGGGCTGACGCGAAACTGATCAACGCTTTGGCGAAAGGAAGCTTGGGCATGGCACTTTCTAACCCCAAAGCCGCGGATTGTTGGACGTGTCGTCCAGTTTGGCCAGAAACTTCATGACTTTTGGCGAAGATTGAACACGTAGCGTGGGTCGCGCATTTGTGCCCGGGTGCCCAGGTAATCGGTGGCGTTGATCGCTGCGGTTCCGGAATTGGGCACGCGGGGCAAGTCGGCCCGCTGGGCGGATTCGGCGTGACCATCCAGGAAGGCGAGGTTCGTGATGCCGGTTTCCAGAATCCGCTTCGGGTCAAAGCGGCCGTGGCGGGCTCCCGTCATCCGGATCGAGCCGAACGCGAACGAATTTTGCGGCACGTACCCGATGCCGTCCCAGAACAGCACCGTTTCCGACGCCTTGAACATCGTGATTTTCTTCAGCGGCGGATACTTGGTGATATTGAGCGGATTGCAACTGATTGAGGTGGAAACCACCTGCTGGTCGGCGGACGTGGCGGCCTTGGTGCCGACGTCCGCGGTTTCGCCGCAGATCCCGTACCCGACGTCGACATAGAGTTGCGGAATGCCGCCGACTGCCGGCACCAGGTGTTTGGAAAAAAGTCGGACGAACCCGTTGTTCTCCAACGTGTTCGGGCCATTGACGGCCTTGACGCTGGCAACGGCCGGGCAGACAAGGACGGACCGGGACGAGTCCGAGTTCGGGTCGATCTTGTAGGTGGGCAGATACTTGGCCACCGTCAGCACGATCGGCCAACTATCGTCGGTGTTGGAGGTCGGGGCCGCGGAGTTCGGCCCCCAAACGATGGTCGGCACGACGTACCCGCGGTTGTCGTTGGAGTACATCTGGGCCGCAAGCCCGATCTGCCGCAAGTTCGAGAGGCAGGCCGTCGTTTGGGCCGACTTTCGGGCCTGGTTGAGCGCGGGCAGCAGGATCGAGATCAAAAGTGCAATGATTCCGATAACAACCAGAAGCTCGACCAACGTGAACGCGCTGAATGGCCGAACCGACGTTGCTTGACGCTGGGGACACATAAGAAACCTCCGAACCGAAAAAAAGGTGTGGCAACAGCCCTGACCCCGCCATTCGACTGCGGTGGGGAACGGGACGTGCCTTTCGATCATTCGCGCCGACAGTCGGTCGGCGGGTTATCTCCGCCAGGAGAGGTGAAGCTAAAGTTTCGCACTTGGGCCGGCCGTTGACTCACGGACGACTAGGTTTTCGCCTAAAAACACGCTTTGCCGTGGCGCGTCCGGATCTTCGATCTGTCGCAGCAGCAGCCGCATCGCGTGGGCCGCGATTTCACGGGCCGGCAGTCCGACCGTGGTGAGCGGCGGCATCGTGATCTGTACGGGGTATGTGTCGTTGAAGGTGACCAGACTGAAGTCGCCCGGCACGGTCTTGCCGCGCCGCCATAACTGCTGCAGAACGCGGACGGCCGTCCAGTGTTCGAAATCGAGAATGGCAGTGGGGCGGTACGGGCCGTCGATGACGTGGGCGGCGAAGTCTTCGACCGAACCGACAAACGGCCGGTCGGGCTCCAGGCCCGCTTCCCGCATGGTTGCCAGATAAGTGTCGGACCGGACCTTAGCGCTGGGATGGCCACTCACTTTTCGGCCAGCGTTATAGGCGATGCGGCGGTGACCCAGGGCCAGCAAGTGGTCCATTGCCAGCCGGGTGCCCATAGCGTCATCCACACGCACCTGGTTCCATGCCTCGTCGGGTTCGGCATTAATTAAAACGGTCGGCACGTTGTTGCGACGCAGCACTTCAAGGGCGGCCGGCGGCAAAACGCCCAGCGACAGGCAGCCATCGAACCGGCCGTCCCCCAAGTTCTCAAGGAAGCGGCCGACATTCGCGTAGGTGTGCATGAACATCGGGCATAGGCCCGCCTGATTCAGTAGCACGTCCAATTCGTCCACCACTTCCCAGTAGACGCCGCGCGGGACGGCGCCGGACGAGTCGTACGCGATGGCGATCATGTTCGTGCGGTTGTTCGCCAAAGACCGCGCGTTCCAACTCGGCTGGTATCCCAGCTCCGCCACTGCCGCCAGAACGCGCAAGCGGGTCGACTCGGCGATGGGGCACTCGTCCGCCGGCAGGCTCAGAACGCGGCTTACTGTCGCCTTACTCACTTGGCAGCGTGCCGCGACGTCGCTCAGGCGAGGCCGCGGCGCGCGAATGAGGTTTTCCGACGGTTTCGACTTCATCTGCAACCGGTTGCATTGTAACCGATCAAGTGCTTCGGTCAAGCAATAAACGTCGGATTTAAACCGGTTGCATTGCGAGGCGAGCAGTGGCATGATCTGATCGCGTCTCAGACCGTTCCGCGGTCTACGCAACACTTCAGTGGCATGAGGAAAGACAGATGCAAGATTTGGCACAATGGGCGCGATTCGCGTCCGGCGTAGTTGTTTTCGGACTCTTGGCTCATTGCCACGGAGCGCCGCTTCGCCTGGTTGCGGACACCGTCGTCGATCAGCGTGCTACGACCATTGCCGGCGACGCGCCCTACGGACGGGCGATCAACGGTGAGGCCTTCCAAGGCCAAGCCCTGACGAGTTTTAACGGCTATGAATATGCGATCTACTGGGTGACCGATGCCGCCACCGCACCGGCCGCGCACGTCGCTGTCGCCCGGCGAAAGTTGCCCGACGGGGCGTGGCAGGTCGCCGACTTGGCCGCCTCGATTTTCAAAAACGGCGTCCGCAAGGGCACTCACGAACCGTTCGACGCTCACAACACCTGTTCCATCGGAATCTGCCCGGCAGACGGGACGATTCACGTCGCTTACGACCATCACAATAATCCGCTGCGATATCGCGCCAGCGTGCTAGGGGCGGCTGCGCGTCCGGCGTCGATGAGATGGGACGAATCCCTCTTTGCCGTCGAACGCGATGAACTCGTCGCCGGCCAGCCCATCTCGGCGGTTTGTTACCCGTATTTCGAGCGTACGCCTGCCGGCAACCTGCAACTGTTCGTGCGGCGCGGCGGAAGCGGCGACGGGTCGTGGTGGGTCTGGAATTACGACGGTGCCAAGCACGCCTGGGTCGACGGCTGGCAATACGACGATGGGCGTGCAGGCGCCTACGACCAATACGCTAAGCCCAGCCCCCGCCGGTCGAGCTATCCCAACGCCTGGACCTACGGGCCCGACGGCAAGCTGCATTCGGTGTTCGTCTGGCGCGAGGCAGGACAATCCCCAGGGGCGGTCAACCATGACGTCTCATACATTTATTCCGAAGACAACGGCGTGACATGGAAGAACAACGCCGGCCAAGTGGTCGGTGACCATCACAGAGGGCTCCTGGTGGGCTTGCTTTCGCCCGGTCTTGTGGTCGTGCCGACGACCGCTTACGAATCGCTGATGAACACTCAGGCGCAGGCCGTCGATTCCGCCGGCCGCATCCATTCGGTCATGTATCATCTCGACCCCACGAAACACCAACCGACGCCGGTCGGCCGATCCTGGCAATTGATTAACTGCAGCTATTTCCATCACTGGCGGGATGAAAGCGGCGTTTGGCATGTGACCGCGTTGCCCGCCTCGGTCGGTAGCCGGCCGCAAATGGCGTTCGATCGGGACGACAACGCTTATGTCGTCTTCACCAACGGCAAGAGCCAAGGCATTTACGCAACCGACCGCGACCTTGTTATCGCCAGCGCGTCCGCCGCCAGCAAATGGTCCGATTGGACAATCGTCGCCACCGTCAAAGGCCCGTTTCACAGCGAACCGCTGATCGACCAGGCCCGCATGCGCGCCGAAGGAATTTTATCGATCGTCATCCAGCAGTCGCCAACACGCGATCTCCAACCGACTCCGCTGCACGTCCTCGACTTCGCGATGGGCCCGCAACCCTGACGTGCGGGCGGGCAAATTGGCCGGAATCTGAACCACTTCAGGTCAAAAACACTAAGGCCGATTTTCAACCATCTCGTAAAGTACCACGGGGGATTTTGCCGGCGTTAGCTGGCCACATAAGCGGAGGAGGACATTTTGGAACAGTCGAAATTGCAGCGTACTTTATTCGTCCGGTCGCCCCAAAAGGTGGCGTTATTGGCTTTGGCGGTGGTGGGCGTGGTGTCGCCGGTGAAGGCCGCCGACATCGTGTATTCGCTCATCGCGGCGAACGGCAACTTTAGCGACACCAACTGGGCGCCCGGCTCCGACCCGACCGTCGCCCCCAGCCAGGCGGCCGGGCTGACCGATAACCTTTTCTTCGGGGGCACGCCGGCGTTTACCGCCCTGAACGTCGATCCGACCGGCGCTTCGTTCGCCGGCTTCACATTTAACCCCGATGCGGCGGCGTTCACCTTCTCGGGCAACGCGTTCAACCTGGGCGGCGATTTCACAAACAATTCGACAGCCTCGCAGACGGTCAACAACAACCTCACCGTCGACGCCGTGCGTACGGTCAACACCAATACCGGCAACGTCGTGCTCGGCGGCAACATTTCCGGCGCCGGCGGGTTGACGAAAAGCGGCGCGGGCACGCTGACGCTCAAAGGCAGCAACGCTTATGCCGGCACCACCACGGTCAATGCCGGGTCGCTGGTCGCCCAACGCACCACGCAGCTCGGCCTCGGCACGGGTGCGGTCACCGTCGCCAACGGGGCCAATCTCACGATCCAAGACCACGCCGGCGGTGGGCAGGTCGCTTACGCGAACAACATGACCCTGAGCGGATCGGGCACCAACGGCCTCGGGGCGCTGAAGTTTTATAACAGCGCCAACTTTAGCCTGACCGGCACCCTGACGCTGTCCGGCAATACGACGATCGGTATCGACGCGGCCACGCAGACCACGCCGATCACCTTCAATGCCCCGTCAGGTGCCGGCGGCGTCATCACGGGGACCGGAAGCCTGACGTTTGCGAACTCAACTAGCTCGGCGGTCGGCGTACCGCAGTTCGCGTTCTCCCGTGCGACGGGCGGACTGAACAACTCCTACAGCGGCGACACGATCTTGACGTCCAACGGTGCCAACACCGCAGCGTTCGTCGTGCAAGTAAACGGTTCGGCCTCGAACCGGTTGCCGACAGCGACCAATCTGATTTTCGGCGGCGTTCCCGCCGGCTCGCCCGCGGGCACCTGGGACAGGAGCGTTACGTTCTCGCTCAACGGCATCAGCCAACAGGTCGCCAGTGTCACGACGGCAAACACGCCTGCGGCCGGCAATGCCTACCGAATCGTGGGCGCCAGCACGACGCTCGCCACCATTGTCGTCGCTAATGCCAATGCCGACACGTTTAACGGAATCATCGGCGGCGTCGGGACGAACAATAACAACATCGCCCTTACACACTCCGGCGCTGGTGTGCTCACCCTCGGCGGCGTCAACACTTTCACCGGCGGCACTACGATCAGCGGCGGCTCGGTCCTGGCGGCCAGCAGCAGCGCTCTGGGTGCTGGCGCGATCACGCTCAGTTCCACCACCTCGGCCGTACAATTACAGGGCGGCATCTCGCTGCCCTCGACAAACACTTTAAATGTCTCAGCCGCCCGCAACGTCGCCTCGTCCGGCGCCGTGCTGGAGAACGTCTCCGGCAACAATACCTTCGCCGCCAATGTCAGCATAAACGGCACGGGCGGCAACGGTGCGATTATCCAATCCGATTCCGGCCTGCTGTCAGTCAGTGGGAATCTCCAATCGTTCGATAACGCCCGGGGCTACGTCTTCCAAGGCGCCGGCGACATTAGCGTCACCGGCAACCTGCTCGCGGGCACCAGCACGGTAAATGCCAAATCGGGCGCGGGGACGCTCACGCTCTCGGGCACCAACACCGCGGCTGGCTTCGCGATCAGCGGTGGCAAGGTCGTGACCGCCAACACCTCGGCCCTGGGAGCCAGCCCGGTCACAGTGACCGGCACGGGCAATCTAACCGTCGGCGACGGCACGGTGGATACCATCGGCGGCTTGAAGGGCTTGACAATGAGCGCCGGCACGACGCTGGCGTTCACCGGGACCGACAGCCAAATCCAACTCGCCGGGGGGCTGTTCCAACTGAATGGCATTACCCTGGACTTGAACAACCAGTTCAATACCCCCGGGACCTACACGCTAATCGACAGCGTGATCACGAACTCCAACAACACGATCGGCACGTATAACGTTGTCAACGGCAATCCTGGCTACACTTACACGTTCTCTGTCGTAGGTAGTCAGGACGCCGTGCTGAACGTTGCCGCCGCCGTGCCCGAACCGGGAAGCCTGGCGCTGCTCGGCCTGGGCGGACTGTTGGCCTTGCGTCGGCGTCGGTCAGTTTAGATGTATGGCGGAAAAGCTTACCCTACCTGCGGCGGGCGGCGACGGCCGCCCGCTGTATTTTTGAAGACAAAAGGTTGTTCAATGGCATCGTTGAAACGAATTTTTCTTCTTGTCGGCCTTGCCGGCGCGGTTGTGCTGAACTCCAGTGCCCTCGGCCAGGGGCAAGACATGCTTCGTGCCGCATTCGACGCGCCGCCGCAGTCGGCCAAGCCGTGGGTCTATTGGTATTTCATGGACGGCCACATCACCCGCGAGGGGCTCACCGCCGACTTGGAAGCGATGAAAAAGGCGGGCATCGGCGGGGCGATCTTTCTGACCGTCAACCTCGGCGTCCCCAAGCCCCCGCACCCGGTCGAGTTCATGAGCCCCGAGTGGCAGGACTTGTACGGCTACATGATCAAGGAGGCCGATCGGTGCGGCATTGCGATCTCACTCGGTGTCGGTCCTGGCTGGTCGGGCGACGGCGGGCCGTGGATCAAAGCCGAAGACGCGATGCAGCATTTGGTCGCCAGCGTCACGCCCGTAACCGGCGGCCGGGCTGTCGACATCATGCTGCCACGGCCAATCCAGCGCGAGCCGTACTTCGGCCGGGCCACGCTGTCCAAATGGATGCTGGATACATGGATGTGGTTCTACAAAGACGAGTGCGTCTTGGCCTATCCGACACCGACAGGGAAGGCCGTCGTCCCGTATGTGGACGAGAAGGCCCTTTATTTTCGCGCGCCGTATTCGTCGTCGCCGCATACGCGGCCGTATTTCGACGCGCCCGCCGACCCGGCCGCCGTTCCTGTCGATGCCTGCCTGGATCGCACGAAAGCCATTGACCTGACTGGCAAACTCGACGCCGACGGCCGATTGAAATGGGACGCCCCGCCGGGCGAATGGACGGTCTACCGCTTCGGCCGTACGCTACAGGGGCAGAACACGCGCCCGTCGCCCTCCGCCGGCCTGGGATTTGAGTCCGACAAGTTCAATTCCGCGGCGCTGGCGTCGCACGCGAAGGCGTTTTTAACCCCGCTGATCGAACGCGCCGGCAAACCCAGCGGTCCTGACCGGGGACTGACGACCTTGCACCTAGACAGCTGGGAGATGGGCTCGCAAAACTGGACCGGGGCGTTCCGGGAGCAGTTCAAGCGCCGCCGCGGCTACGACCCGCTGCCGTATCTGCCGACCATGCTGGGGCAATACGTCACCAACAGCGCCACTACCGAGCGCTTCCTGTGGGACCTGCGCCAGACCGCCCGCGAACTGGTGCACGACGAGCATCTCGTACCCCTGCGTGATTTCGCCCACGCGAATGGCCTGAACTTTTCAGTCGAAGGCTACGATATGAACCCGGCCGGCGATCTGATGGTGCTGGGCACCGGTGACATACAGATGGGCGAGTTCTGGTCGCAGGGCTT
>JBQCCH010000487.1:0-2395 GCA_051962375.1 Tepidisphaeraceae bacterium | reverse complement strand
CGATGGCCCGGGCCGGTGTTGAGGCGTCTTCCGGCGTTCACAGTATCGCATTTGGGACGGGCGGCGATTGAACTTTGCGCCAAAAGCGTTTTAATTTTGCGACATGCCCGATAATCCTCAGCGTCATCGTCGGCCGGTGATTGGCGTGATCGTGAACAACGTCGGCGGGTACTCCCGGGGCGTGGTGCGCGGGATCACGTCGTTCGCTTTTGCACGCGCGTGGACGTGCCGGGTGCAGGGGGTGAATGAGGCGTCGATGATGACGCGGATCGAGGATTATGACGGCCTGATCATGCAGGCGGCGAGCGCTGAGCAGGCGTCGCTGCTGGCCGCCACGCGCACGCCGCTGGTGAATGTCTCCAGCGCGTTGCCGGTGACGCGGTTCACGTCGGTGGTGTCGGATGACATCGCCGTCGGGCGGCTTGGGGCCGACTACCTGTTGCGACGGGGGTATCGCCAATTCGTCTTCGTCGGGTCGGACCCACGCGAGTTCGTGAAATTGCGTCATCAGGGGTTCGACGCGCGGCTGCGCGAGGCGTCGCAGGCGTGCACGCTGATCGATGACGAATCACGGCTGGCGGCCGTGCTGGGATCGATGCCGAAACCGATCGCCGTCATGGGGTGCAACGACCGCGCGGCGCTGGCGGCGCTGGACGCGTGTCGTGACGCAGCGCTGCGCGTGCCGGACGACGTGGCCGTGCTGGGGGTGGACAATGACGACCTGATTCAATCGCTGGCGTATCCCCCGTTGTCGACGATCAACACCGCCCGCGAGCGCATCGGCTTTGAGGCGGCCGCCGTGCTGGAGCGCCTGATGCAACCGGCCGCCCACGCCCCGCCGCCGGAATCGCCGCGGTTGATCCCCCCCACGGGCGTGATCACGCGGCAATCGACGGACCGGATCGCGATCGAAGACACGGACGTCGCCGACGCCTTGCGCTACATCCACGCCCACGCCGGCCGGCCGATCACCGTGGAAACGATTCTGCGGGAGATCCCGCTGTCGCGGCGGCAACTGGAGCGGCGGTTTCGGGCGGCGCTGGGGCGGTCGATGCTGGACGAAATTCTCCGCTGCCGGCTGGATCGGGCGAAGCAGTTGCTGGGCGAAACCGAACTCGCGCTGCCGCAGGTGGCGATCGCCAGCGGATTCACGTCGGCGAGCTATTTTAACGTCGTGTTCCACAAGTCGGTCGGCACGACGCCGGGCGAGTATCGTCGCCGCCTTGGACGCGGCACTCCGGTTTAAGGCTCGCGAAACATTCGACACATCGGATGGACTGCCATGCCGGATGCACAGAGCCTGATGCGCGGATGCTTTTTCCGTGTATTTCCGCATCCCGTCGCACATACTCCCGAGGACGGGCCGCGGCGGTGGCCCGGGACGCAGGCACGCATTCAAAGGGGAGCAACCCATGACATTGAAATCCATGACAAGACGGCGACGGTTCGGCAGCGCGCTGGTGCTGGCAATGGTGGGCCTGGCCGGGTGCCAGGAGCCGGCGGGTTCGACACTGCAGTGGTCGGCATCCGACCAGGATACGTCGCCCGATCATCGCGTTGCGTTTCACGGGCCCTTCTCGAATCAGACGGTGAGCGTCAGCGCGGATGGGCTCGGGGCGCATGACTTCCTGCAGATCGACGCGGAGGTGCTGATCCTGCGCAGCTGGGACGGCAGCGTGCCGCAGCCCCTGCCGCCGGGCGCCCACCCGGTGGGGCCGGATTATTTTCAGGTGAGCCTCGCCGACGGACCGATTTTGCTGAACACCACCTTCAGCAATCGGCCCGACTACCCGGGGTTCTATCTGGAGTCGCAATACCAGAACTACCCTCCCCCATCCCTGGCGACGTGTATCACGCCCAGACCGGCGCGGTGGCGAAGAACAGCATGGATTATCACTACCCCAACCCCGGCCCGCCGGAGTTGGTGGCCATGGACGCGACGTATCACCTGCGCTTGCTGACGCCCCACCACGGCGATCGGGCGACGATCGATTTTCGCGGCTCGGGTTTGCAGGATTTGACGGATGAAAGCTGGGGGCTGGCGCAGGTGCGGGTGACGCCGATCCGCGCGACCGCCCTGCCGGCGCCCGACGAGGCGAAGATTGCGGCGGCGTTCGCGACGGCGATTGACCATGAGTCCGCCGAGCAGCCGGAGGCCGTCAACACATTGGTCAGCGGGATGGACCGGACGACGGAATGGATTCGCAGTCACGTGACGCCGGAGGGAGTGGACGCGAGGGCGGTGGCTGACGCGGTGCATGGGCTGTCGGCCGACGACGAACATATGAACGAGCGGGAGGCGGCGAAGCAGTTTTTCAAAATGATCGGGCCGGCCGCGGAAACCTACTTGCGAGACGCCCGAGCGCACACCGGGGGCGAGGCCCGGGATTTGATC
>JBQCCH010000486.1:0-3326 GCA_051962375.1 Tepidisphaeraceae bacterium | reverse complement strand
GAGGCGGCGGCGTTTGCGGTCGAGCAAGGATCACGCTGGACCGACGCCGCGCCGGCCGCTTGGGAAGCGCGGCATCGCCGAGCCGTTTGTCGGCAGCAGCGGGCGTGCCGGCTGATTCGGTGGATGCTGCATCGCCCGCTCCTGGCACACTCGGGCATTGCCTTGGGATCGATGTTGCCGCCCATGGCGCGTGCCATGGCTCGTTGGACGCAGTCGCATGCCCTTGCGGGCACGGAACGGTTTGCATGACGAACGGCGTATCACCGACGATTGGCATCACCGGGATCGGGACGGCCCTGCCCCGGTCGGTGGCGCAGGCGCACATCACCGCGATGGCCGAGCGTTTGTCGTGTGATTCCGACGCGAAGCGCGCCTGGCTGCGCCGCGTGTTCGGCCGAGCGGGGGTCTCGGCGCGCGGGAGCGTGCTGGAACGCGCGCACGCCACAGAGCCGGCCGACACGCTGCACGGGTTTTATCGCGATCGCACGGACGAATCCGATGGCGGCCCGTCCACGGCCGAGCGCATGGCGCGATACGCGGAGGAAGCCCCCGAGTTGGCCGAGCACGCGGCGAGGGACGCGCTGGCCGATGCGCAAATTCAGGCCGACCGGGTGACCCATCTGATCACCGTTTCGTGCACCGGTTTTTTCGCGCCGGGGATCGACGTGGCGATGATCCAGCGGCTGGCGTTGCGTGCGGACGTTCGCCGATTGCACGTGGGGTTCATGGGGTGTCATGCCGCCTTCAACGCGATCGAGGCCGCCCGGTCGATCGTGGCTGCCGATGCGGGCGCCGTGGTGCTGGTGGTGTGCGTCGAACTGTGCAGCCTGCATTACGCCTACGGCTGGACGCCGGACAAAGTGGTGGCCAATTCACTCTTCGCGGACGGATCGGCGGCGGTCGTCGTTCGGCGGCTGACCGACCGTGACACGTCGGCGTGGCGCATCCACGGCACGGCAAGCCGGCTGCTGCCCGATTCGCGGGACGCGATGACCTGGACCATCGGCGACCATGGATTTGAAATGACGCTGTCACCGGACGTGCCGGCGTTGGTGGGGCGTCATGTCCGCGGGTGGTGCGGCGAGTGGATCGGCTCGCTCGGGCACGCGCTGTCGACGGTGCGCCTCTGGGCGGTGCACCCGGGCGGACCGAAAGTGTTGACGGCTACCGAAGAGGCGATCGGCCTGCCGGGCGACGCATTGCGCTTTTCTCGCGACGTGTTGGCGCAGCATGGCAACATGTCGTCCACGACCGTACTTTTCATCCTCCAACGCATGACGGCCGAGCGCGCGACCGGCCTTTGCGCGGCATTGGGATTCGGCCCGGGGCTGATGATGGAAGGCATGCTCCTGGAACGCTTCGCGGAACGTTCGGCCGGGCCGGCGTGAAAAATATTCGCGCCCGCAGTGGATTTTGATCCAAACTAAAACCTAACATCAGGAAACGCATACAAGGAGTTTTTGATGAGCGTTTCCAAGCAATCCGGGCCGTCGACGCGTGTGCCGACCGAGGGCAATACCCAAAAGGATCCGCACGACTGGGTCACCGGCAACGAGCCGGCCACCGGGGCGCAACAGTCGTATTTGCATACGCTTGCGGCCGAAACGGGTGAAACCGTGCCGGACGATCTAACCAAGGCCGAAGCGTCGGAGACGATTGACGCCCTGCGCCGGAAGGATCCGCGCCTGAAATCCGCCCAGGCTTGAATGCGGCGGGACGTTGGAAGGTGTCGCACCGACGCGTCAATCGAGTAGAATGAGAAGGCCTTCCGCAAGATGCCTCGGTGGGTGTCAGGGGCGGCCGGGCGATGAACCTTCGAATGAAAGAGGTTGACGATGTCTATGTTTCCCAACAGCCAAACGCTTCCGATGGACTACGGCCGCGATGACACGCGCAGCCGGATGCTGCTGACGTTCTTCAACGCGGTCTACGCCTGGATGTTCGCCGGCCTTGCGGTGACGGCCTTGGTGGGCTGGTTCATGAGCCAGTCGCCGGTCGCGCAGAAACTGGTCTACGGCAGTGGCTTCGGGTACCTGGGGCTGACGCTGGGCGCCTTCCTGATTGCCATGAGCGTGCAGCGAGTCGCGATGCGGGCCAATGCCACGCTGGCGACCGGGCTCTTCATCCTTTACGCCGCCCTGATCGGTGCGCTGATCAGCGGCATCTTCATGATTTATCCTATGGCGACGCTCGCGGCGGCCTTCCTGGTCACGGGCGGAACCTTCGGCGCGGTGAGCGTGCTCGGGTTCGTGACGAAAATCGATCTCACGCGCATGGGCGGCATCCTGACGATGGCGGTGATCGGTTTGTTCCTGGCGTCGCTGGTCAACATCTTCGTGGCCAGCACGGGGCTCGACTGGCTGATCACCTACGCGGTGTTGATCGTCTTCATCGGATTGACGGCCTACTACACGCAGAAGCTCAAGGGCTGGGCGCTGTCGATGGGGGACAACCCCGCGATGGCCTCGCGTCTGGCGATCGTCGGATCGCTGATGCTGTACGTCGCGTTCATCAACCTGTTCATGTCGATCCTGCAGATCATGGGCGGCAACGGCCGTCGATAAGCTGCGGCTGAGGATCATCCTGAATTCGCAAGCGAGCCGGCCTTTCTCAGGCGGGCTCGTTTGCGTTGGTGGGACTGAGCAGCGGCAGGAGGGTGTGCATCGTGCGTTCGGTGGCGCCGCGTTGCTGCTCGACGACGCCGCGGGCGCGCGCCCCGATTTGCCCCGGATCGCGCAGCAGGGCGGCGATCGCGTCGGCGAGTTTGCCCGGCGCATCAATCTCGACGATGGCGTCGGCGGCGCGAAGGGCGTTCATCACTTCCGTGAAGTTGCCGGTGAAGGGGCCGACGACCGTAGGCTTGGCGAGGGCGGCCGGCTCGATCATGTCGCTGCCGTGCTGTTTTTCGCCGAGGTCGACCAGCGTGCGGCCGACGAAGACGACGTCGGCGTGAGCGTAAAACTTGCGCAATTCCCCCATGGTGTCGCCCAGCAGCACCGGCTGGCCGGTGATGGGGTCCGCGGGGGCGCCGGCGGAGCGGCGCACGCAGGTGAAACCGGCCTGCGTGATCTGCTCGGCGACTTCGTCAAACCGTTCGGGCTTGCGCGGGATGATGGCCAACCGCAGGGCGGGGAATTCGTTGAGCAGCGTTCGGTACGCCTGCAGGATGATGGGCTCTTCGTCGGGGCCGGTGGAGCCGCAGACCCAGAGCGGGTGGGTGATGCCCATTGCTTGTGCCAATTCGTCGGCGCCGGCGATGTGGGTCGATTGCGGGGCGGTGTCGAACTTCATCGTGCCGGTCACGTGGGTCTTGGCGGGATCGGCGC
>JBQCCH010000485.1:0-5545 GCA_051962375.1 Tepidisphaeraceae bacterium | reverse complement strand
CCTTCCCCGGCTTCAAACAGATCAATCACCGGCCGATCGTGCGTGGCTCGCCACGCCGATCGGCGGTTGCGCGCCTGCACCGGCGATAAATTCGCGATCACCGCCGCATCGTGCGGCAAGGCACGGGCCGTTTCGTCGTCGGCCACGCGAATCCCTCGATACCGCCGGCCCGCCCGCGCCAAGTTGGCGTCCGCGATCCCGTGGATCGTGATCCCCAACCGACGGCACGCCCGCCAATAGGCGTAAATGTTTTTTCCCACATCCACCAGGATGACGCTCTTTCCCGCCGATCCTCCCGGCAGACCGTCCATCGCATCGGCCAGGCGGCGCTCGGTTTCGTCCAGCTTGGCGAATTGCTCAAAAGCCCGCTCCGAGATCGTCCGCCGCCTCGGCCGCACGAGCGATCGGAGCACCCCCTCGATCAAACCGCACAGGAACGGTCCCGTCGCGTCCTTCGATTGAGCGATCCAGGCGTAACGCTTCATCCAGTCGAACAGATACGGGCCGATCATCCCCGCGGGAAACCGCCGCAGGATCAGGTAGAGGTTGTTCCGCACATCAAGCCGCATCGTCCGGGCCGATACGCGCGCTTGCGAGGTTTTCAGGTGGGTGACGCGCAGGTCGTCGAACGTGCGAACGTGCCAGCCCGCGTCGATTAACCGCAGCGACAGGTCGTATTCCTCCGCCTGCATGAAAAAATCACCCGGCAACCCGCCGACGTTTCGCAGCGCCTTGCGCCGCAGCCCGACGCCGCACCCAATGAACACATCCGGATACGCGCTGCATTCGTTCGTGCCGTTGGGGAGCGTGATGGTGAACGTCGCCGCCCCCAGCCGCGGGTCGGCCTCAAAGTGAGCGATCATACGCCGGATCGCGCCGCGTTCCGGGTACGAATCGTCATCCAGAAACACCACGTATTGCCCCAGCGCCTTCGGCAGCGCCAGATTTTTCGCGACGGCCCCTTTGTTTTTCGTCAGCGCGATCAGCTTCACCCACCCATGCGTCTCGCGCACGCGATCGGCGGTGCCGTCGGTGGAGGCGTTGTCGACGACGAATACATCAAATTCGCCCGTCGACAGCCCGCAGTCGCGCACGCGATCCAGCGTGTCCAGCAGCGTGCCGCAGCGGTTGCGCGTGCTGATGATGAAGCTGACTTTCGGGATCGGCAGCATGGCGTTCACGCGGCGAGCGAGGGCTGACGCAATCCCCGCAGCGTGCACGGGCGGCGGGGATCAAAATCGTTTCGTTCAGCGTTTTTCGGCGGCAAATCCCACTTGGCGAAGAGCGATTCGTTGTCGCGCAGCATCGTCGGGTGATCTTCGGCGCGTCGGTCGTCGGCGTGCTCGTCGTGATCGATGCACGCCCCCCAGGCCGGCTCGATGGTCAGGCCCGCGTGCCACGCCTTGAGCGACAGGTCCGGGTCCGACGCACAAAACACGTAGCGCTCGTCCAGGTAATCCAGCCGTTCCCAGACTTGCCGTCGTCCGATCGGAAAATTGGCGTAGAGCGTGCCGCGCACGTGGCAGACGCTGAAGGTTTTGCCGTCGCCTTGCGAGACGTAGGCGATGTTCTTCGTCGAATGCCACCGGTGAAACATCGCCAGCAGCCCCAGCCCAGGGTCAGCCATGTTCAGTTGCCGAACCGCCAGGTCCAGCGCTCCCGGCAAAGGTCGGGCGTCGTCGTTGAGCCAGCACAGGTGCTTGCCGCGCGCCGCCCGCAGTCCCTTGTTCGCCGCCCGGACGAATCCTTCCCGCTTGGTTTCGTGGATGACGCGCAGCCGAGCCCCCAGCTGGTCCGCCCGATGATCCAGAAGGGCCGCCGTCTCATCGGTGCTCGCGCCGTTGACGACGATCAACTCCCACTCGCAGGACGTTCCTTCGGCGATCGCGTCGATCGCCCGCGAGAGCAGCGGGGCGCGATTGCACGTGGGCAAGACGATGGAAAGTTCGGGCGTCACCATAGTTCCTCAGGCCACCAACCCCGCCGGCGTGAAGGGAAGGGGGGTACGCAGCTCCAGCATCGCATCGAGCACGGCATCGCGCGTCACCGGCACATTGCCCGAGAGTCGCACTTCCACCGCCGACGCGAGCGAACCGATGAACGCCGCTTGCTGCAGCGATGCGCCCGCCGCCAGCATCAGGCTGGTGGCCGCCAGCATCGCGTCCCCTGCGCCCAGCGGATCGACCGCCGTCGTCGACAATGCCGGCAGATAATCCGTCGATAGCCGCCCGTTCGAGGCGCTCCACGTCAATTGCGGCCACGTGCAGGCCATCACGCCTTGCTTGCCGAGCGTGATCAATGCGGATTTGACGTCGGTCGTTCGCAGCAGTTCGCTGACCACCGCGCCCAGGCCGTTGGAAAAATCGCCCAGCGTTTCGCGGAGTTCACGCTCGGTGGGGCAGAGCAGGTCGACGCCCTTAAATCGCAGCAGATTCGCCTGTTTCCCACTGACGTCGGCGGTGATCACCGGCACGCGCTGCCGCAGGGCCGGCATGATTCGTTCCAGCAGCCCGGCCGTAATGAGTCCGTACCCGAAGTCGGCGAAAATCACGCACGCCGCGCCGTCGGCGGCCTGCAGAATCTCATCCGCCAGTTCCTTTTCGCGACGCGAATCCAGCGGCGCGATCGCCCCGTCATCCACTTTCAGCACTTTCTGGTCGTCGACAATGAACCGGCTCTTGGTGACCAGTTGCTTGCGATGATCGCTGACGATGGTGCCGACACCGTCGGCGCAGAGGCGGAAGATCAGTTGCTCCGATTCGATGTCACCGGCGACGGCCGTCACGAGGGTGGCCTCCGCGCCCAACGCCGCCGCATGCCGGGCGACGATCGCCGCGCCGCCGTCGAATTCTCGCGTCGCCATGTTGCGCAGCGCCATCATCGGGCCTTCGCCGGCGATGCCGGTCGCTTCGCAAAAGTGGTAGCGATCCAGGATCGTGTCGCCGATCACCACCACTTTCATCCCCCGGCAGCGGCGCAGCAGGCTTTCGACTTCGCCGGGCGTGACCGCGTGCTCGCGGCAATAGCGGTTTACCTTCTCGCTGTTGAACGCGCCCGTGTCCCGCAGCGCGCCGATCAAGGCCGTCGACGAATAGACCACATCGCCCGACGAAAAGAAGACCTCGCCGCCATGGGCGATGACCGTGTCACGCTCTTTCAAAAAGCGCGGGTCGTGGCTGGTTTCGTATTCACGCCCTTTGACGTAGACGTCGGGCTCAAGCTGCTCAAGAAGTTCGGTGGCGGTCGGAAAATCGTTCAGGTAAACCGCATCGACGCACTCCAGGGCGGCCAGGCTTGCGCAGCGGAGGTCGTCCGGAATGAGCGGTCGATTGACGCCCTTGTGGACGTTGGCGTCGCTGCTGACGGAAACGATCAGCAGGTCGCCGAGCGACCGGGCATGTTGCAGGTGATGGATGTGCCCGGGGTGCACCACGTCGAAGCAACCGTGGCAATGCACGACGCGGCGGCCGGCGTCGCGCGCCTGGCTGCGGTAGGCGAGTAACTCTTCGAGCGTACAGATCTTTGGCGAACCCATGGCCGACTCCCGGATAGGCTGTTTATCGACCTGCCGGGGCGCAAAGCGTGAGAATATCGGACGATTGTTCGACTCAAATTGCGAAAAGACTCACCGGCGGCGGGGGGCCGGCCCGATAAACGAAGGACGATGAAGCCCTCTCACGCCATGCCATCCCTCGAGCGAGCCGCCGCCGCCCGAGCCTTCGCCGAAGCCGTCGCCGCGCAGGACTGGGATCGCGCCGAGGCCCTCAACCGCGATCTGGCCGGCCCACTCACCGACGCCACGCGGGAGCACCAAGCCGTTCTGCACATGCAGCAGGAACGCTGGCAGGAAGCGGCCGACGCGTGGAACGCCATCACCTCCAAACACGACCAGGCCATCCTGCGCCATACCTTGTGCCGCAATCTCGCCAGCCTGAAATCGCACCGCCCGACGGTGTATCGAACGATCGTCGACGCCGACGTGGCCGAAGCGTATCGCATCCACACCTTCGCCGACGGACAGCAAACCATCGCCGCCGCCGACGCCACCGGCAAGCTCACCTATTTCAGCCGAAACCCCGCGACCGACATCGCGTCTGCCCTGACCCAGTTGAAGCCCCACTGCGATCAAGGCAATTGCATTGCCCTGCTGAGCGTCGGCGACGGTCATGTGCTCAAAGCCCTGGCCGCCTTGCCGCAAACGCTGATGCTCGGCATGCAGCAGCCGGTCGTGCTGCTGGAGCCCGACCCGCGGCTGCTGCTGGCGACGCTGCTCATCCAGGATTTCACCGGGCCCGCCGGGCCGATCGAGCAGCAGCGCTTCCTCTGGTATGTCGGCCCGCAATGGCTCGATGCCTTCCGCATCGACGCCCTGACCGAGCTCTATTTCCCGTTCCCGCAGGTGAACGTGAAGGCGGGCATCGCCGGGGCGGGCATCGAGCGGTCGCTCGTGCGGGTGATCGCCGAATTGCAGAAGGTGGACGCCAAGGCCGATACGGACGCAAAAACCCATTACCAGCCGCTGACCAAAGACGATTTTGCCCGCGCCCTCACCGGCCAATCGGGGCGGCCGCCGCGTGTGCTGCTGCTGACGACGCTGTTCTCGACCGTACTCCAATACTCCACCCGCGACGCCGCCGAGGCGTTTCGGGCGCTGGGTTGGTCGACGCTTGTCGCGATCGAGCCGGCGCCGCACCTGCGGCTCACCCGCTCTGCGATCCGCCGAATGCTGGCGGATTTCAAGCCCGACCTGGTGTTTCAGATCGATCACAACCGCTTCGAGCACGGCAACCTGTTTCCGGCGAATCTGCCGTTCGTCGATTGGATCCAGGACCTGCTGCCCAATCTCATGACGCCCGCCGCCGGACGACAGATCGGGCCGAATGATTTCGTGCTCGCGCCGTCGCTGCAGCGGTGGGTGGATGAATTCGCCTACCCTGGGCGGCAGTGCCTGGAGTTTCGCAAGCTCACCCGTGTCCCGCGCCGTCCGACCAGTTGGGCGAGTGAGTCCGAGAAGGTGGTCTATGTCTCCAACTGGAGCCAGACGCCGGAGCAAATGCGTTCGACGCTGATCGCCGAAGCGCAAGGACCCGCCAAAGAGGTGATGGCGCACTGTGCCGAGCGAATGATCCAGGTTTATGCCGCGGGCGGAGCGCTGCCCGCGCCCGGCGACGTGCGCCGCCTGCTGGTGCAGACGCTGGCCGATCTGGAACTGGCGGCCGACGAGCGGCTGCTGCGCTCGACGACCAGCCGGCTGTTCGATCGCATGAACAACCTCCTGTTCCGGCAGCAGGGCCTGCAGTGGGCCGCCGACGCCTGCCGGGCGGCGGGGCTGCAACTGCGCATTTTCGGCAACGATTGGGAAAAACACCCGACATTCGCCCCCTACGCGGCCGGCCCGATCGGCTACGGCGAAGCGCTTGAGCATCTGACGCGGTCGGCCGGCGTGAATCTGATCCTGGAGCCCTTCATGTGCACCGCGCACCAGCGGCCCATCGACGCCCTGGTGGCCGGCGGTTTCTGCCTGGTGCGTGATCATCCGACCAAT
>JBQCCH010000484.1:0-3192 GCA_051962375.1 Tepidisphaeraceae bacterium | reverse complement strand
GGGCGTCTTTGGCCATCAGTTGGGTGGCGACTTCGCCGGCGAGCGCGGGGGTGAGGCCGCGCTCGACGTAGATCTGTGTCAGCTCGGCGTGCTCGCTTTCCGGGGTTTCGAGCAATTCTTTCTGTTCGCGGGCGAGATCGGCCTGCTCCGTATCCCATTGCGAGCTGACGGAGACGTATTCGCCGGCGGCCATCGCCATCGCGCCGGCGGCGAGACCCGCGGTGCCCGCGATGAGGATCGCGGACGGCTGCGCGTGCGACGCGGCCACGCCCACGAGCAGGCTGGCGGTGGAGATCACGCCGTCATTCGCGCCGAGGACGGCCGCCCGGAGCCAGCCGGTGCGGTGCGTGCGATGTCGTTCCGGATGCAGCAGCGTCAGCAGGTCGTGGGGCATGCGTAGCATTTGACCGAGGGGCAATCGATCCGCACAGGGGACGGCGGGATGGCGGATTTTTAGGCCGCTTTTTTGGGGAGGCCGGGTTACAAACGGGAAGGTGGCGGTGGCGGGGATTGAGGCGGCCGGGGGTTTCGCTTCGCGGGGTGAGCGGCCCGGGGTGGGAGGGAATCATGCATCAGTTCGACATCACTTCTTTCACGAAGAATTGGGATGGGCGAGGGCCGGGTGCGCGCGGGGGCGTGGCGGGAATTTTTGGCGGGCGTAAGTGGCGTGGCGGTCTGGGCAAGGGCCGTCGCACTGGCGCGCGATTTTTTCCGGCCCAAGTGTCGGCCGGGCCATGCGTTGTCGGCCGAACGCAAAAACAAAATGGCAGGAACGGCCGAGCACCGAAAAAACCGACTTACGGCCCGGTGCGGATTGACGGGCCGCGTTGCTGTCGGGCGGGAGCGGAGTCCGGTATACTCTCGCCCCTTATGTCACTGGAAGTCGGTATCGTCGGATTGCCTAATGTCGGGAAGAGCACCATTTTCAACGCGCTGACCAGCGCCGGCGCGTTGGCGGCGAACTATCCGTTCGCGACGATCGAGCCGAATGTGGGCATCGTGAATGTGCCGGACCCGCGGCTGGAAATCATCCACCAGTTCATCAAAACCGACAAAATCGTGCCGGCCAGCGTGCGGATCGTCGACATCGCGGGGATCGTGCGCGGGGCGTCGTCGGGCGAAGGGTTGGGAAACAAATTTCTGTCGCACATCCGCGAAGTGGACGCGATTCTGCACGTGGTGCGGTGCTTTGAGGACGCGGACATCACGCACGTGGACGGGCCGGTGGACCCGATCCGCGATATCGACACGATCGACACGGAGCTGTGCCTGGCGGACCTGGAAACGGTGACCTCGGCGGCGGACCGCGCGACGCGCCAGGCGCGTGCCGGCGACAAGGAAGCGATCGCCCGGCTCGAATTGTGCGCCAAGGCGAAGGAATTGCTGGATCAAGGGAAGCCGGCCCGCGGATTGAAGCTGAATGACGAAGAAAAGAAGCAGATCAAGGGACTGGGCCTGCTGACGATGAAGCGCGTGTTGTATGTCGCGAATGTGGACGAGAACGACCTGGAAGGAAAAAACCCGTACGTGCAAAAAGTGCGGGAACGGGCGGCGGCCGAGGGGAGCGAAGTGGTTCCGGTGTGCGGCAAGCTGGAAGCGGAATTGAGCGAACTGCCGGAGGGAGATCGGGCGGAAATGCTGGAATCGATGGGGCTGAAAGAACCCGCCCTGGCGACCCTGACGCGGGCGGCCTACAAGCTGCTGGGGCTGCAGAGCTATTTCACGGCGGGACAGATCGAAATCCGAGCCTGGACGATCCAGCAAGGCTTCACCGGCCCGCAGGCGGCGGGCGTCATCCACAGCGACTTTGAGCGCGGCTACATCCGGGCGGAGGTCTATTCGGTCGACGACCTGGTCCAACACAAGACCGAAGCGGCGATCAAGGCGGCGGGGAAAATGCGAGTGGAAGGCAAAAGCTACGTCATGCGCGACGGCGACGTCTGCCACTTCCTCTTCAACGTTTAGACGGTTTGTGCGGGCTGTAACGGTTGGGAAACGTGACCCCCGAATGAACGCACCCGGCTGGATTCGAACCAGCGACCGTCGGATTAGAAATCCGATGCTCTATCCAACTGAGCTACGGGTGCGACCGGTCATAAGCGTATGTGAGATCACGCTTTTCGGCAATATCAATTTGTGAACTCACGGACGTCCGCTTTTCACAGGTTCTTCATTTCGAGCTTCTAATGTAACGCTCGAGGTGACGTTATGGAGAAAATGCTGTGGACCGGTCTCGCGACGCTGTGGGTGTTGGTGTTCGCCACCGCGTTGTATGCCTCTCCCCTGCAGACCTCGCCGGCGATCGCTCGGTCTGCTGATCCGACCGGGGCGGTGCAGGTGGCGAATGTCCAACTCGCGGCAGCCCCTGCGTTGCGCCCGACGCACGTGCTGGGCGGCGAGCCGACGCCCGAGCTGCTGGGCCTGGTTCTGGGTGCCCTCATCAGCCTGCGGCTGGTCGCCAAGCGTCGTCCGATCTAGCTTTTTCTCAGGGGTATCGACTCTTAGGGGTATCGACTGGCAGCCTTTTTTGCACCCGGTAAGGAACGCCGTCGCATCTTGGGATGCAAATTCGACCCCGCGCGACGGCGTGCCAAACCGAGGTGTCCCGATCCGCGGCGTACCGATCAGACCGTTTGCAATTCTTTCAATTGACGGGCGCTCAGGGGTGCCTTGGTTTTGAGCAGTTCCATAAACGCATCAAAAAGATACGCCGCATCGTGCGGGCCGGGGCTGGCTTCGGGGTGGTACTGGACGCTGAACATCGGCAGCTTGCTGTGGCGAAAGCCGGCGACGGTCTGGTCGTTCAGATTGATGTGAGTGACCACCCCACCGTTCGATTCGAGCGAATTTTTATCGACCGCAAAGCCGTGATTCTGGCTGGTGATTTCTACGCGACCCGTGTCCAGGTTTTTGACCGGCTGATTGCCGCCGCGGTGACCGAACTTGAGCTTGTAGGTGGTCGCGCCGTTCGCCCGAGCGAGCATTTGATGCCCAAGGCAGATGCCGAAGATCGGCTGGTCATTCATGACGCCTTGGATGGGCTTGACCGCGTAGTCCAACACGGCCGGATCGCCGGGGCCGTTGGACACGAACAGGCCGTCGGGTTTGGCGCGGCGGATGTCGTCGGCGGTCGCGTCGGGGGGCAGAACCGTGACCTTAACGCCCCGCTCGGCGAGGTGTCGAAGGATGTTG
>JBQCCH010000483.1:0-6597 GCA_051962375.1 Tepidisphaeraceae bacterium | reverse complement strand
TCCTTTGTCGAATGTCGGCGGGCGAGATTAGGACGCACCGCCGTCTCTGATTTTACCAAGGCCGGCCCGAATATGTCACACCATCAGGCGGGATTTGATGGCTTCCCGCTGGGTGGGCTTCAGCTTGAGGACGCGGTCCAGGCGGGTGATCTTGATGACCTGCATGAGCTTTTCCCCCACGCCGCAGAGAATCAGTTCGCTGTGCTTCAGAGCGGCGAGCTTCTTGTGCAGCGTCATGACGATGCCGATCGCCTGCGAGGAGACGTACTGGACTGCCGCGAAGTCGATGATGAGCAGGCGTTTGTCCTCAGCATCCACCAGGTGATAGAGCGCTTGGCCGATGCGTTCGAGCTCGATCGGGTCCATCAATGACGCGGTTCGAACTTCAACGACGGTCCAGGGTTCCACTTGATTGATCAGCAGCGGCAGGGAGGTGTCGGAAGCCATGCGCCTGAGTGTCTTCGAACCAACGTCGTGGGGCAACTCCAGATTGAGTTGCCCCACGAAGTCATTTAACGCCGTCAAAACGCTTACTGGTGGACCGGTTCGTGTGCCAGCATTTCTGCGATTCGAGCCCGAGCCTGGCGAATTTCGCCGAAGTGCCGCTCGATCATCATGCGGATGGTGGGGGGCAAGTCGCGGGCGAGCAATGCTTCGGCGGTTTCGGCGGCGTGGCACTCGCTTTTGTCGGCGAGCTTGAGCGCTGCCTCAAACTTGTGACCGGCAAGTGGCCCGCGGAGCCGTTCCCAATCCCGCTTCAGATCCGCTTTGGCGGTTCCGTTGTCGCTCATTTCAACGCCGTGCCGCGTGACTTCATCCTGCAGTTGCAGATGAAACTGCTCCCGACGGTCACAGAGCCCCTGCAACTCGTCCCGCCAGGCCGGATCCGGACTGCGCGACGCGGCAAGTCGGAAATCCTCTTTGGCGTCGAAATAGAAGCGGATGAGCTTGTTGATGTCGTCGCGAGAACCACCTTGACCGAACATGATTCGCCTCCGTTTTGAGTTAATTCCGTACTCTTTAGGATAGCTTGCGGCCAGCACTTGCGCGGTTAATTCTGATTCATCGCCCCCGCCCGGCTTTCCGTGCGGGCGCTGTCGAGACCTGCTGCTTCGGACCGGTGTCAGCTCGCTTTTCTTTGACCAGCGCGATGTTCAGCGCCTCATCGACATTTTCAACGAAATGGAACTTGAGCGACGACCGCACTTCATCGGGGATGTCGGCCAGGTCCTTTTCGTTGCGCTTGGGCGCGATGACCTCCCGAATGCCGGCCCGCTTGGCGGCGAGGGTTTTTTCCTTCAGACCGCCGATCGGAAGGACCAGGCCGCGCAGGGTGATTTCGCCCGTCATGGCGACATCGTGGCGGACAGGGCGATTCAGCATGACCGATGCGAGGGCCGTGAACATCGCCACGCCCGCGCTGGGGCCATCTTTCGGGACGGCGCCGGCGGGCACGTGGATGTGAATGTCGCTCTCGGCCAATCGTTTGGCGTCAATGTGGAGCGACTCGGCCCGGGAGCGCAGGAGCGAAAACGCGGCGGTGGCGGATTCTTTCATCACATCGCCGATCTGGCCGGTGAGGGTGATGCCCCCTTTGCCGACCATTCGGGTGGCTTCGATGAAGAGGATCTCGCCGCCGTAAGGCGTGTACGCCATGCCGGTCGCGACGCCCGCCACTGCGGTTCGGCTGGCGAGTTCCGGATCGAACCGGTGCGTGCCGAGCACTTTGTGCACGCGGGCGACATCGACCGTGACCTTGTTGGAATCGCCGCCGACAACATCGGCCGCGATGGACCGGGCGACCGAGCCGATCGCGCGTTCAAGGTTGCGCACGCCCGCCTCGCGGGTGTAGCTGTCGATGATTTCCTTCAGGGCGGCATCGGCAAACTTGACCTGCTTGGCGGTCAGGCCGTTGGCGCGCAGCTGGCGGGGCACCAGGTATTTGCGGGCGATAAACAGCTTGTCGCTGGCGGTGTATCCGGGGATTTCGATCACCTCCATGCGATCGCGCAAGGGGCCGGGCACGCTGTCCATCGTGTTGGCGGTGGCGATGAACAGCACCTTGCTGAGGTCGAAGGGCACATCAAGGTAGTGGTCGGTGAACGTGTGGTTTTGTGCCGGGTCGAGCACTTCGAGCATCGCGCTGGCCGGATCGCCGCGGAAGTCGGAGGACATCTTGTCGATTTCATCGAGCATGATGACGGGATTTCGCGTGCCGGCCTTGCGGAGTTCGGAGATCAGCCGGCCGGGCATGGCGCCGATGTAGGTGCGGCGGTGGCCGCGGATGTCGGCCTCGTCGCGCACGCCGCCAAGTGCGACGCGAACGAACTTGCGACCCATGGCCTCGGCGACCGACTTGCCGAGCGACGTCTTGCCGACGCCGGGCGGTCCGAGCAGGCAGAGAATCGCTCCGCCGAACTCGCCGGTATCGGTGGGGCGGGCATCGGCCGCGGGCTCGGCGGCGTGACCGTTGGTTTCGGCCTTTTTCGCACGTTTCCGCGTGGCGTCCGCCTTCTTCTGGCTTTCTTCCTTCAGCTTCCGCACGGCCAGGTATTCGATGATGCGCTTCTTGACCTTGTCCAGGTCGTGATGATCGCGGTCGAGGATCGCGCGTGCTTCTTTCAGGTCGAGCTTGTCGACCGTTTCCACCGACCAGGGCAGCTCGCTGAGGATCTGCAGATAGGTGCGGATGACGCCGTACTCCGGCGACGCGCTGGGGAGCGACTCCAGGCGCGAGAGCTCGCGCTCGGCTTCTTTCATGATGGCTTCGGGAAGCTTGGCGGCATTGAGCTTTTCGCGAAGCGAATCGGTTTCACTGTTGCCGGAGGCGTCCCCCTCGCCGAGCTCTTTGCGGATGGCTTTGAGTTGCTCCTGCAGGTAGTAGCGGCGCTGATTCTTGTCGATGGTTTCCTTGACCTGCGACTGGATCTTGGCCTGCATCTCCAGGACATCGAGCTGCGTGCCCAGCTTGGCGGCCACCAGGCGAAGGCGGGTTTCGACATTGAGCTCTTCGAGCATCAATTGTTTTTCGGTGGTTTCCGCCGAGACGTTGGCCGCCAGGAAATCCGCCAGATTGCCCGGCTGTGTGATGCCGGCCAGCACTTGCTGGGCTTCGTCGGGGGTGTTGGGCGAGAGTTCGATGACCCGATTCGCCTGCGAGCGCACGGAAGCCATCAGCGCATCGATCTCTTTGCCCACGACCGGCTCATCTTCGACGATCTCGATCTCGCCGAGCATGAAGGGCTCGGTGCGTGTGAGCTTGCGGATGCGGAACCGCGCGATGCCGTGCACGATGATCGATTGGTTCTGGTCGGGCAGCTTAAAGAGCTTGAGAATCACGCAGATGACGCCCATGGCATACAGATCGCCGGCGGCGGGGTCGTCGAGTTCGCTGTTGCGCTGGGTGAGGACGCCGATGATCTTGTCGCCGGGCATGACTTCGTCGAGCAGCGCCTTCGACCGGGGCCGGCCGATGTTCAGGGGCATGACCGTGCCCGGAAAAACGACGATGTTGCGGATCGGCAGGATCGGAAGCGTGTTAGGCACGTTCAACTGCGTGCTGGCCGCAGTGCGGATGACCGTGTGGGTGTCGGTGCGGGAGATGATCTGGGAATCGGGCATGGTGGTCTGAAGTCAAAAAGAGCTTAGGAATTTCGGGCGTTGACCGTCACGGGGATGCCCCTCATCGCGGCTTGCCGTCGCGGGAATCGACTTCGCGCGGGGCCTTCAATTTCGGGATTTCAATCCAAAGCAGGCCGTTGTCGTAGGTGGCGGTGATGCTGTTTTCGTCGATATCTTCGGGGAGTTCGACCTCGCGGGTGAAAGCGCCATGGTCGATTTCCATCAAATGAATTCGTACGCGCTGGGCGCATTCATCGGACACGCCCTTGACCGGCGCCGGCCGGCGGCCGCTCAAGCGGAGCCGGTTTTGATGGATGACAACATCGATCTTGTCCTTTTCAACGCCGGCTAAGTCGACGCAGACGAGGTAACAGGCGTCGGATTCGTACAGATTCACGTTCGGGGTCCAGACGTCCGATGGAACAAACCCGAAAAATCCCTTGTTGTAAGGGTCGAGCTTCCCCATCTGACGTGCAAAATTTCCGAACAACGGCTCCGAAGCGAATTTGACGGTCATAAGCGACACCTCAATGGGGATGATAGCATTGCAATGCGGAATGTCAGCCGAGCGGGGCAGCACGACGGGGCTGATGTGGTTTGGCGGCCGAGAGTTGCAGCGGCGGGGCGGGGAGATTGAGTGCATGGGGAAGCCGAAAAATGTGGAGCGATCGGGGGCTTGCCATCGCACGCAAGCTGCGATATAGTCTCGCCCTCGCAATCGGGAATCGGCCTCGCCAGAGGGTGCCGCGATCCGAATGCGACTCCGATGGGTCTTATGATCATCGGCCGCGGGTGTAGCTCAGTGGTAGAGCGTCACGTTGCCAACGTGAATGTCGAGGGTTCGACCCCCTTCACCCGCTTTTTAGACGACCCGGTGCCGCGAGGTGCCGGGTTGTGTCGTTTTGTGATAAAAGTCTTGGAAATATCGGCTTTTGCGCTCGCCCTTCTGCCCGGCATCGCCTCTGGCGGTGCTTTTCCTTCAGTGCCCTGACCTGCCCGCTCAGGTCGCGAGTTTCCTGCGCATTTCCTGCGCCGGAGGACACGAAATTTAACCCAAGAGGGAGCGTCGGTGCCGATCCAAGGTACGGAATGGCGGGCGCCCGGCTGGTCTGCTCGGCCTGAGGCTTCAGCGGTGTTCAGGATGTTCCGGCCGTGCGGCGATGCTTTCGATGTCGAGCAGGCGTTCGTCGCGCGTCGTTCGCATCGTGGCCAGGAGGCGCTTTAACCCGATGATGGACCGACGCGCTTCGAGAACATCGATCAAAGCGATACGTCCTTCCTCAAATTCGCTTTGCGCGATGGAGGCGATGGACTCCGCTCGCGGAATAATCTGTTCGTCCAGCAAACGCACCTGGCGATCAAGGTCATGAACTTCCGCGGTTGAGGCGATGAGTGTGCTTCGCAGATCGTATTCGGTCTGCCGTCGCATCGCCTGGCTGGCCCGCAGATTGGCTTCGGCCTGTGCGATGGCGGCGTTGATCGCTTGGTATTTTAGCAGAGGCACCGTGATCATCGCGGAGAGGCTCTGGGTGATTCCGCCCAAATCGGTGCTGCCGCTCAGAGAAATGTCGGGGACGTATTGCAACTTGGCGAGTGCAACACCTTGTTGCTTGCCGCGTACGTCGGCATCTTGAGCGGCAAGTTGCGGGCTTTGTTGGGTGATCAGCGTTTGGAGGCGAGCCAGCGTGCCGGCGGCATCGCGAAGTGGCGGCAAAGCCTTCGGCGGCGCCAATGCGTCGGCTGGGTCGCGGCCGAGGGCGGCGTTGAGGGTGGCGAGCAGGCGGGGCAGTTTCGATCGCAGTTCGGCAACCTGATTCTTCGAAAGCTCCGCATCGTTCCGCGCCGAGAGGGACGCCGCCTGTGTGGTTTTCCCGGCGTTGATGTTTGCCTCGGCGACCTCGGCGGTCGTTATCAGCAGTTGAGCGTTGGCCTGTTCGAGTCGAAGTAACTCCGCACCAAGGGCGTACTCGTCATAGGCGGTCAACACCTTTTGCCGGAGATCGAGCTTGGCCTGCTGGAACCGCCAGCCCGCGGCACGGGCTTGTTCCAAAGCGCGCTGGGCCGCCGTCGTCGGTTTACTGGGCCACTGGATGTTGGCCATTGGATCGCTGGCGAGGGTGACGACCGTCTTGTCGAACGCGGTTGAGCCGTTGGTGATCGGCACATTGCCGAACAGCACGAGGTTCGTTGGCTGCGTGCCGTCCTGCGGGATTTGCTCAATGGCCGACTTCCACTCCCAATACTGCTGCTCCAGTTGGGGACTCGCCAGCCACGCGTACCGCACCAGATCCTCTCGTGTCGGCTCGGCAGGCAGTGGGGGCAGGTGCCGGTCCTCAGGCGGTTGTACATACGGTTGACCTTCTCGGCGGGCGAGATCACGTTCGAATTGCTCGCCCTGCGGATGCACCGTGCAGCCGCCTCCGATCAGCAATCCGACGGACAACGAGGCGAAGACGATGCGGTTCATGCCGCACCTCCTTTTACACGGTCAAGCGCCCATAGCCGCCGCAGGCTCACGCCCTTGGCGATGTAGAAGACCACGGGGTAAACGAGCAGCTCGAGCAGGAAGCTGGTGAACAGGCCGCCCAGCATGGGGGCGGCGAGCCGTCGCATGACGTCGGCCCCGGTGCCTTGTGCCCAGAGCAGCGGCACGAGGCCGATGAATGCCGCGGCGACGGTCATCGTTTTCGGCCGGATGCGTTTGACGGCGCCGTCATGCACCGCAGCCCGGAGATCGGCTTGAGAACGCATTCGGCCCTCGCTGCGGAATCGCTCGAAGCTGTTGTCGAGGTAGAGCAGCATCACCAGCCCGGTCTCCGCATCCAGTCCGGCGAGGGCGATCACGCCCACCCATACCGCCAGCGACAGGTGGTAGTCGAGCAGCCAAAGCAGCCACACGGCCCCGACCAGGCTGAACGGCACCGCCAGCAGCACGACGCACACGCGGAACCAGCTTCGTGTGGCCGCGTACAGCAG
>JBQCCH010000482.1:0-2075 GCA_051962375.1 Tepidisphaeraceae bacterium | reverse complement strand
GCCACCTCGCGGGCGCGGGCCTTGTTGTCCGGCTCAAACTTCTGGCCGCCCACTTCCGTCAACTCGCCGCGGAAGCACGCCCGCTCGGAGAGCCACCCGTCCAGGTCGCTCTTATTTAAGGTGTCGGACGACCCCTGAAACGCCGACCAGTCAGCCGCCAGTTTCGCCGCCGCGTCGGGCTTCGCGGTAAAGATCCCGCCAATGCGCCAGTATTCGCTGGGCATGAAGGCTTCGATCTCTTTTTCCCGCTCCACCACCAACCGCACCGCCACGCTCTGCACGCGACCGGCCGACAATCCCCGGGCCACCTTCCGCCACAGCACCGGCGAAATTTCATACCCCACGATCCGGTCCAGAATCCGCCGCGCCTGCTGGGCATTCACCCGGTCGATGTCGATCTTGTTCGGCTGGCTGAACGCCTTTTGGATCTCAGCCTTCGTGATCGCGTTGAAAATCACCCGCTTCACGCGGTCGTCGCTCAGCCCGAGCGCTTCCTTCAAGTGCCACGCGATCGCTTCGCCTTCCCGGTCCAAGTCGGTTGCCAGATAGACTTCGCCGGCGTCCTTCGCGAGTTTTTTCAGTTCGCGGATGACCTCTTCCTTCCCCTTGAACCGGCCATTGCCTTTGATGACCACGTATTCGGGCTCGAACGTCTTCAGGTCCACGCCCATGCCGCTGGAAGGCAGGTCGCGCACGTGGCCCATAGAGGCTTTCACCACGTAGTTGTCGCCGAGGTATTTATTGATCGTCTTCGCCTTGGCGGGCGATTCCACGATCACGAGGTTTTTGCCGGTTGGTTTGGCCATCTTATTCTTATACGACGGGAAGCAGCCCTTGGGACGGGTCCCCGAAAGGGCATCGGTCGACGCCGAGGCCACAGCAGCTTCAATTGAAACGGGGGGTTCGAGTTTGAACCTGTTTCTCCCCCCTGTCAAGCCGACCGGCCGCCCGACACCCCGCCGCGCACCCCAAAATCGCCCTAAGTCTCCCAAAAACCCCGCCGGCCGTTCCTGCCATTTTGTTTTTCACGTTTCGGCACAAGTTTCTCAAATGAAACGACTTGCATCAATAAAACCTGCGCGCCAGTGCGACGGCCCTTGCCCAGCCCGCCAAGCCACTTATCGCAACCAACAAGAACCGCACGCCCAAACACAATCCCCCCTTACGCAGTACGCAATACGCAGTAGACCCCTTCACTCATCAACCCCCTAACCCACAGCCAAATGCCAAAGAACCGAAGCCCTTCCCGCCCTCTCGTTGTACCGCCGGGCCGCGCCCGTGTCGGCCTAAATCTTCGTAACACACCCGCCCCCGCCCGCCCCTCGCGCCGCCCGTCGCGGCGTTCATCTGGCGGTCATTGCGGGTTGTCCCTTGTCCCACAGATTTTGTTACTTTTTCGATCCGCCGGCGACGATAGTGCAACGACTGTCTTTATCACTTTTTTGGGGTCTTTCATGAGCCTGATCGAATCGCTTGAGCACCGCACGTTGTTCGCTTTCGGCGCGGCCGACACCACGTTCGCCGGCGACGGCGCAGCCACCAACGGACAAGACGGCGCCGGTCTGGATGCCACCGCCCTGACCGACGGCCGCATCGCCCTGCTTGCCGAATCCACCGGCGGCACCCAGATCGATGTCTACACCTCCGCCGGCACGCTCGATACCAGCTTCGGCGGCGGCGACGGCATCATCACCCTCGCCGGCGGCGCGAACCAGATCAAAGCCGCCCCCGGCGGCAAGATCCTGGTCTTTTCCGCCGGCGGCGTCTCCCGCTACACCGCCAGCGGCGCGCTCGACACCCCCTTCGGCACCAGCGGCACCGCGGCCATCACCAGCGGCTATCAGGCCGTCACCGTCGCCGCCGATGGCTCCTTTTACCTCGTCGACACCAACGAAATCGTCCGCTACACCAGCGGCGGCATCAAAGACACCGCGTTCGGATCCAACGGATTCCTTGAGTTCGCGTCCGGACCCACCACCGGCGGCACGCGCTCAAACGACGACCAGGTGAACAGCCTCACGATCATGCCCGACGGCAAGATCGAAGTCGCCGGCCTGCGCCTCGACGAATCGGCC
>JBQCCH010000481.1:0-2499 GCA_051962375.1 Tepidisphaeraceae bacterium | reverse complement strand
CCCCCCCCCCCCCCCCCGCCGCGCGGTGGCCCTTTTTTTGCCGGAATAACCCACGTGCCCTATTAATTTCAGTTTACAACCGCCGCGGCCCCCAAGTATTGGTCGGGGGGCCCCGCGAAGCGTCGTGCGTTTGATCTCGATTACAGCGAGAGCTGGAACTGAGCCCGCAGCACAAGCTGGTCATCCGTCCCGGCCAGGTAACCCAGGCCCGTGAGGTTCCCCGGGCTGCCGTTCGGGAGATAGTTGAGGTCGACCGTGAACTTCACGGCATGACCCCACGCCCCATCCGGCCCGAAGAAGTAATTCACGCCGCCCGTCAATTCATGGAAGCTGTCTTCGCCCTGGAAACCGTTGTCCAGGTTCAGATAGGCGTAGCGCCCGAAGACTTCAACGGAGTTGTTGACCAGGTAGCCGACCTGCCCCTGGAGGCCGTAGTCGCTACCGCTCACATCGCCGCTGGTGTAGTTGTAATGCACCACGCCGTAGGCGGACCAGCCGTACGTGTTTTCGTACTGGGCGTCGGCCGTCAGGCGGGTGATGTTGGTGTTGCCGTTCTCGCTGAAATCCAGACCGGCGCCGGCCACCAGCAGATCCTGCTTGTCGCCCTTGGCGCTGAAGTCGGCGTAGTCAGCCCAGTTGCCGAAGAATTTGTAGCTCAATCGGCCCGAGGCGCCGAAATCGCCATTCACGCGGCCGGTGGTCGTCGGATCGGCATCGCGGAAATCAGTGTTCTTCGAGTTGTCGCCGTCGGTCAGGGCAACTTCGCCCTGGATCGGATCGTCGTTGTCGCCGCTCGACCCGTAGGTCAGGGCAACGCCCTGCTCACGATCCGTCACGCTGCCGCCCAGCGTCGCATCCAGAAGCCCACGCTCCACGGCCAATTGCTTGGTGTCGGAGACGTCGCCTTCATGGACCCAGCTGTTCCGGAATTGGCCGACCTTGATGCCCCACTTGTCCGTGAAATTGTACTGCGCCCACGCGTCCAGAATCGTCGTCTGGCCGCCATTGCGGTTGCTGTCGAACTGGATGCCATAGCGCAGGTTCTTGCTGAACATCACGCCGTCCAGCCGAAGACGCATGCGGCGAACTTCAAACCCGTTCTGCAGGTCGTTGCTGCCGGCGGAGTTGTAATTGGTGATGTTGCGGAACTGGAAATACGCGCCCGGCTGGAGCACGAAATTGCCGTCCGCGGACTGAATCTTGAAGCCCTTGTTGTAGCCGGCGACAAACGGCTGGGCGACGAGCTGGCTGCGCTGGTCGGCATCCGCCTTCACCTCGGCGGCCGTCTGCTGCGTCTGAGCGCTCGCGGCTTCGCGCGCTTCAATCTGATTGACCTTCTTCTGCAGCGCTTCGATCTGCTCCCGAAGTTCCGCAGTCGACGGCGAACTGTCCTGCGCCAGGGCCAGCCCCCCCGTCATAGTCGCGGCCGCGGCCGCTGCGATCCACATTCTGCTCTTCATGCCTAGTCCCTTCCCGGCCCCATCGAGCCGATCGCCGCGTCACCATGACGCCCGGCGAAATCCATCCCATGTCTCGCCACAACCGGAACCCTCCGATTGTCGTGGCTCGAACTATATTAATCCTATAGGCGTTGTCAACAATTAACGCCCCGCAGGTTTTCCGTTGAAAAATCGACGAATCGCCGCTCCGCTCATCACTTTGTTTGCGCAGTATGTGCGGATTATGAGGGTTTTGCTCATTTTTTGGAGCGGCGCGTCAGCAACTTCTCGGGCGCTCCATCGCTGAAACACTCGGGATGACGCGACGAAGTGGCTCAGGCATCGATTTACGAGGCACGCAGCGGCAGTGTGGCTTCGCCATCCGTGGGCCAATCCCCCAGCTGTTGGGCGGCGAGCATCCTGGCGAAGACCCCGGGTCGGCCGGCCAATTCGGTGAACGTTCCCACCTCGGCAATCCGCCCTTCCTGCAGCACCACCACGCGATCCGCATTGCGGATCGTGCTCAGCCGATGCGCGATCGTGATGACGGTTCGACCTTGCACCAGCGTATCCAGTGCCGTCTGAATCAGTCGTTCGCTTTCGTAGTCGAGTGCGGAGGTCGGCTCGTCCAGGATCAGAATCGACGGATCGCGCAGAATCGCCCGGGCGATCGAAAGCCGCTGCCGCTGCCCGCCGGAGAGCATCACCCCGCGCTCCCCGATCAACGTGCCCATCCCGGCCGGCATGCGGGCGATGAATTCCGACGCCTGCGCCCGGTCCGCAGCATCGCGCACCTGGGCGGCCGTCGCGTCGGCGCGCGCGAAACGCAGGTTCTCTTCCACCGTGCCGCTGAGCAGCACATTTTCCTGCATCACCAGCGCCATGTTCTGGCGCAGCCAGCGCAGATCCAGTTCGGTGATGCAAACGCCGTCGACGCGTATCTTCCCCGACGTCGGCGCGTACAGGCCCAGGAGCAGACTGGCGAACGTGCTCTTGCCGGCGCCGCTCGGCCCCACCAGCGCGATCTTTTCCCCCGGCCGAATCGAGAGGCTGAAATCCG
>JBQCCH010000480.1:0-4849 GCA_051962375.1 Tepidisphaeraceae bacterium | reverse complement strand
AACTTTTGCTGTTCCAGCGCGTAATACCGACGCACCGGCTCGCTCGGATCAGCGATGATGAGGCCCAGCCCGGCATCGACCACGAGGGTGGCACCGGCCGAGATGATGCCGGGAGCATCGCTTACGTTGACGACGGTGGGCACGCCGATCGCGCGCGCTAGAATCACCGTATGCGAGGTCATCCCCGCGTCGCGCAAGACGAGCGCGCGGAGCCAGTGTCGATCCAGTGCGAGAAATTGCGTGGGCGTCAGTTCGTCGGCGATGTAGACGCTGGGCTCCGTGAGCGACGGGTTGGCCGACCTGGAGACCGCGCCAAGAGCGAGCAGCAATTGATCGCGCACGTCGGCCAGGTCGAGCGCGCGTTCGCGGAGGTAGGCCGTCCCCGACTCGCGGAAGGCGGCGGCGAATTCGTCCATGGCCGCGATGACGGCATCGATCGCGGTCGAACGATCCTGATCGATCGCCCGGGTGACGCGGTCGGCGAGCAGGACGTCTTCGGCAATCGACCGCTGGGCCGCGACGACATCGCGTTCCTGCGCATGACGGGCCGAGGCGATTTTTTGATCGAGCGCCGTTTTCACCGCGACGACGGACGACTCAAAGCGCGCCCGCTCGACCGCGGGATCGACCCGGTCGCCGGGAGACGCCTCTGCGGGGGCGTGCCAGCGAATCGCCTCGTGAAGAACCGCCCGACCGATGCCGATCCCGGGGCTGACCGGCGTCGCTCGCGCGAAGCATTCCAGCCCGGCCGTCTGCAGCAGGTGCGGCAGACGCAGCGCCGCGGCATCCGGTGCTGCCGGCTCATTGACCTCATCCACATGCGGTAGCCGATCCACCACAAACCGCTCCAGCGCAGAAAGCGCCGGCCCCTCATCGGCGCCGGTGATGATCAGCCGACACCGGTCCCCGCCACGCACACCACACGCCACCAGCGCGAGCACGCTCTTGGTGTTTCCGCTTTTTCCCGTGAATTCATCGTGCAGAACGATGTCGCTGCTGAACCGGCTCGCGACGGCCTGCAAATAGCTCGCGGGCCGGGCGTGCAATCCATTCGGAAGCGGAAATTCAAAGGTGTATTCGGTGGCCATGGCTAGTTGCTTCATCAGCGGCATGCAGCGAAAAGTGCGACTAGCGCAGCTTTTCGAAGACGCCGGCCGGGTTCTTGATCGCATCCTTGACGGGCACTTCGAGGATCTTTTTCCCGCTGAATCGCTCGCGCTGCTCGATCAGAATATCGACCGCGAAAATGACGTGATCGGCTGCCGCGATTTCCGCGGGCTTCAGTTCGTTTTCGATGCCCATCGCGCCTTGCGTTTCCACCTTGATCTGGTGGCCGAGCGCTTTGGCGGTCTTTTCGAGCTGCTCGGCAGCCATGTAGGTGTGGGCGATTCCCGTGGGGCACGCGGTTACTGCAACGATTTTCATAATCTCTCCTGACTTGGTGTCACTGATTTTGCCGACCGAATCACGAAACGGCTGCGCCCGCGGCCGGATCGGCTTCGGCGGGCCGGGGGCGAGTGAAGGCCTTCAGCGTGTTGATCGCGATGGCGGTAATGAACGTTCCGGCCAGGATCGCGATCACGAACATCAACCGATGATCGATCACCGGCAAGACGATCGGGCCACCGTGCGGCGCGTGATCGCCGACGCCCCCCACCATGGCGATCGCCGACGCGGTTGCCGAGCCGACAACGATGCAGGGAATCACGCGCAGCGGATCGGCGGCGGCGAAGGGGATCGCCCCTTCGGTGATGCCGATCAATCCCATGGCAAGGGCCGCCATGCCGGCTTCGCGCTCTTCCTCGCGCCACAGTTTTCGATGCAGGAGCGTCGCCAATCCCATGCCCAGGGGCGGCACGCAAATGGCGGCGGCGATGCATCCCATGACGGCGTAATTGCCTTCGGTAATCAACCCGGTGCCGAAGAAGAATGCGGCCTTATTTACGGGGCCGCCCATGTCGAACGCGATCATGCCCCCCAGGATGATGGCCAGCACCACCTTGTTCCCGGTGCCGATCGAGTTGAGCCAGTCGTGCAGCGCGGTCATGAGATGCGCGATCGGCAGGCCGAGCACTTTGAGCATGACGACGCCGACCACGAGGGATGAGAGGACCGGAATCAGCAAGATCGGCATGATCGGCCGCAGGATTTTCGGCACCTTCCAGGTTTTGATGAACATGACGACGTAGCCGGCGACCAAGCCGATCACGAGCGCGCCGAGGAAGCCCGCGCTGACCTCCGCCTGCGAGGCGGCCGCGCCGTCGGCGGGAAGGTGCGTCGCCAGCCAACCGCCGACACACCCGGCCACGAGCGCAGGTTTGCCGGCCATCGCGTAGGCGATGTAGCCGGCGAGGATCACCGGCATGAGCGCGAACGCCGCCGCCCCGATGTCCAGGATCATTTTCAGCGTCGGCGCGTGCGAGAAATCGGGCCCTTTCCCGGGAATCATGGGCACGGACGCAATCGACGCCGCGATCAGGATGCCGCCGCACGCGATAAAGGGAATGGCATAGGACACGCCGCTCAACAGGTACTGGCGTACCTTGATCAATTGCTCTTTCATTCGCTGCTCCTCCGTCCCTGACGCCGGGAGTGACCGGCCGCCAGGTGTTTCGCCCGCATCGAAGTGCCGGCCGCTGGATGGTGCGACCGCGACAGCAGGTTAGCTCGCCCTCGAGCGGGCGACAATCGGAAGCGTGTGTCATTGATTGCACTGGTGTACCATTTCCCGGAATGGCTGCAGTAGCGAAAGATCAGCGTGCCGACGCCCCGCCCGCGACGCGGGTGATCCGCGCCATCGAGCGATTGCTGGATCGCACGAGCGTGCGCCGGGTGCTTCGGGCGACCGTGGGTGGTCCGCCGCCGGAGTTGGCGGATGTGGTCAGCTTTCCTCGGCTTTCGATCACGCTCAGCGGCCATGACCGAATGGAATATGCTCGGCATGGCTTCCCCACCACGGCCCGCTTGCGCAGCGGCGATGCGGTGCTGATTCCGGCGAATTGCTGGAATCGCCCGATCTGGTCGACACCGACGCGGACGCTGACGTTTCTGTTTGGGAAGAAGCAGACGGGCGTGAGCCTTGTCACCCACGCCGGCGGACCGCACGAGCCGCGGGATGCGATCAAAATGCACCTGGCCGCGCCGAAGGGGCCATGCGCTTCGATCCTGGACATTCTTCTCACCCTGCCGCCCCCCACCGGCGATGACGGACACCGACACTGCGCCAGCGTGCCGCTTGTGGAGGCGTTGCTGCGATGCTACCTCGCCCTGCTGCGGGAGCCGCGGCGATCAGTGGACGGGCACGGCAAGGCCGAGCACACGTTCCAGAACATTTGTTTGTACATCCAGGAGAATTTTCGCCATCCCCTGACGCGCGAAGGGGTGGCCGAGCATTTTCAGCGGTCGCCGAGCCATGTCTCTCGATTGTTTCAGAGTCGCGGGCTGATGACGTTCAGCGACTATCTGAGCCTTGTCCGAGTGGATCGGGCGAAATTTCTGCTTCGGCAATACGACATCAAGCTGAGCGCCATCGCGGCAAACTGCGGTTTCAGCGATGTGACTTATTTTTGCCGGGTCTTCAAGCAGCGGACCAGCCTGACGCCCGGCGCGTTTCGCCTGCGCTACGGAGCGGCTGCGCCGAATCGGGATTGATTCAATCGCGCTGACGAAGCGGCATCACTCCGCCGGCGGTGGAAGAAACTGCGCGGCCACGGGCTCGACGCCACCGCGCGGGCCATCGATGGGCACGAAGGTGTTTGCCGCGGCGTCCCAATGTGCTTGGGTCGGGTAGGCATAAAGGGGCAATTGCCATTCGACCTTGCCATCGGCTACGCGTTGGCCCTGCAGGGGATCGGGAATCGTGCATTGTTCGCGCCAGTTTCGCACGACTTGAAGCATGTCCGGCGGCTGATTAATGCCCGGGCCGCCGCCGTGCGCCATGCCGGGAATGATGTAGTAGCGAAAGAACGGCGTGACATCGTCGATCGATCCGAAGTGCGCGATCACGCGTTCGTAGTAGTCGAGCGTCCCGTGAAACGGAACGACGGGATCGGCCGAGCCCGAGGTCATGATGAGCTTGCCGCCCCGCTTTTTGAAAGCACTCAGGTCGGGATTTTCGGCATTCAGGTACGGACCCAGGGCCGCGGTGTAGGTATCGATGTCTTTGGCGAAGTCGAGCGTCATGAGATCGACGTTCCGGCCGAAGACCCATTTGAAGAGATAAAGATTGTCGGACGCCCCGTGGAAGGAGCTGCCGATCGGTAGGCCGTTGAAGATGCGGGCGCCGGTCCCGGAAGAGCGCGGGCCGTCGAAGAGCTTGCGGAGCGCGTCGGCGTGAGCGGGCGTAAGCGTAGAGTCTTTTTGGATCGCCAGCGCGATGACGGCCTCAATATCCTTCTGCCCACACCGCGGATCGGAAACGATTTTTCCCGCGGTGATCGGGTTCTCGCGATCGGCCATGTGCGCGATGCCGGCTTCGATGACCTGCTGCTGCTGCGCGGGGGTGAACGGGCAGGCGTGCAGGATTTGGTAGTTCCACAAAAAGTAGGCGTGCAGCGGCGTGCGACAATGAGCGGGGATGGCGGCAACGATGCCGTCGTAATCGTCGGGATACCGCTGCGCTGTCTGAAGCGCTTGCTGCCCGCCGGTGGAGCTGCCGTTGAAGTAAGCGTATTGCTGCGCTTGGCCGTAGAAAACTTTGATGATTTGCTTGCCGACGAGGGTCATCTGGTGCGTGGCGCGAAATCCAAAATCTTTCCAGACTTCCGGATTATCGATGCCCGAATCGGCGTTGGGGGCGGTGCCCAGGTCGGTGGTCACGACCGCATACGCCCCGTGCAACGCCCATGCC
>JBQCCH010000479.1:0-3565 GCA_051962375.1 Tepidisphaeraceae bacterium | reverse complement strand
CGATCGACGAACGTTGTTCTCCCAAGCGATTGCCGAGCTCCGCCTGGGTTAGTCCCAGCTGCGCGATCAGGTCGCGGTAGGCGAGCGCCCGGTCGATGGGATTCAGGTCTTCCCGCTGGATATTTTCCACGAGCGCCCACTGGGCTTGGCTCGGGCGATCGGCGTCGCGAAGGATGACGGGGACCGCGGGCAATTCCGCCAGCCGAGCGGCCCGGAGGCGGCGTTCGCCGGCAATCAGTTCGTAGCGGTCGCCCGACCGGCGGACGACCAGCGGCTGGATCAGGCCGTTCGTTTTCAGGCTGGCGGCGAGCTCCTGCAGGCTGGCCTCATCAAATGTCCGGCGCGGCTGCTGGGGGTTGACGTCGATGTCGCTGACCGGCACGTGCAATAGTTGCTCGCGGAGCGGCGTTGGTGAAGCGGCGGTCGACGTCGATTCGGCAGCGGTGGATGGCGGGGCGTCGGGCGCTTTCGCGCCGGCGAACAGGGCGTTCAGGCCGCGGCCCAGACGAGGACGGGGAGTGGGGGGAGTCGACATAGAGCTTCGTCGCGGAATTGTTCCACGTGGAACATACCCTACCGGGCGCGCTTCGATTTACAATCGCCGGACCAACTGCGATCCGCCACGGACGCTGGAAATCAAGATTTCAAGCAAATTAGCGGCGGAAAATTCGGTGTAGACCCGTTGGTTTGAAATCCCGGCTCGCTACAATCGGCGGCGATCGCTCGATGCCCGGGCGACATCGCATTGAGGACCGCATGCCTTACACGCTAAGTGAAGCCACCCCCGACACCTTCGTGCCCGATTCGCAGGGCGACTCCGGCAATCGCTGGACGCTGAATTTCGGGCCCCAGCACCCCGCCACGCACACGACGCTGCGCCTGGTGCTGGAACTGGACGGCGAGCGCGTCGTCCACTGCACGCCGCACATCGGCTATCTTCACTCGGGCTTCGAAAAGCTGGGCGAACACCTCAATTACAACCCATACGTCACGATCGTCGACCGAATGGATTACTCGGCTCCGATCTACAATGAATTGGCCTGGCACGGGGCGGTTGAAAAACTGATGGGCATCGAGCTCACCCCCCGCTGCAAAGCCCTGCGGACCATCGCCGGCGAGCTGGGGCGCATTCAATCGCACCTGTTGTGCGTGTCGGCGGCCGGCTTGGATCTGGGGGCGTTCACCGCGTTTCTTTACGCGTTCAACGAAAAAGAACGCATCTACGACATCGTGGAATACATGTCGGGCCAGCGGTTTCACACCTCGTGGACGCGCGTAGGCGGGCTCAATCAGGACCTGCCGGATGAGGCTGAATACCGCAAGATGGTGCACGCGTTCATCGATGACGAGCTGCCGCGGGCCATCGAAGACGTGGAAAAACTGCTGAACAAGAACCGCATTTTCATCGACCGGACCAAAGGCATCGGCACAATGAGCACGGCCGACGCCATCGCGTGGAGCCTGAGCGGGCCCGTCGCGCGGGCGAGCGGCGTGCGGCGCGATGTCCGCAAGGATGAGCCCTACCTCTGCTTCGCCGACAATTGGGACGGCCAAGGCGCCAAGGCTGTGGACTTCAAAGTCCCGGTCATGACCAATGGCGACGTCTATTCGCGGTACCTGATTCGCATGGAAGAAATGAAGCAGTCGGCCCACATCATCCGGCAGCTGATCGACCAATTGCCCAGCGGCCCGGTGAATGTCAGCCCGGAAGGCAAGGACGTTTTGCCGCCGAAAGATCAGGTCTATTCGTCCATCGAAGGGCTGATCCAGCACTTTGAACTGATCATGACGAATCGCAGCTTCGAAGCCCCCCGCGGCGAAGTCTACGACTGCATCGAGACGGCCAACGGAGAGCTGGGGTATTACCTCGTCAGCAATGGCGAAAACAACCCCTGGCGCGCCCGCACGCGTCCGCCGGGCTTCATCAACTATCAGACCTTCCCCAAGATGATCGAAGGGCACCTCATCAGCGATATTCCGGCCATCCTCGGGAGCCTGAATATCATTGCCGCGGAACTGGATCGGTAGGGCAGGGCCAGGTGTTTTGCCCGGACCGGGTCGCACGTTAGGATCAGGACTTATGGCTTGGATTGCAGAAGATCGTCGTTCCGCTCGCGTCGCCGAAGGCCAACCCCTGTTGACCGAAGAGCTTAAAGCGGTGCTGCGCGACAAGTATTTCCCGCGCTATCCCACGAAGCGGGCGGTCCTGCTGCCGGCGTTGCACCTGGTGCAGCACGAATACAACTGGCTCCCCGCTCCGGCGGTGCAGGAAATCGCCGAGTTTTTGGAAATCGCCCCGGCCGAAGCGCTGGATACGGCCAGCTTTTATGAAGAATATTGGCTGAAACCCAAGGGCAAGTACCTGCTTCAGGTCTGCCGCTCGCTCACCTGCGAGCTCTGCCAGAGCAGCCAGCTGACGCAGCATTTGTCGGACACCCTGAAGCTCGATGTCGGCGAAACCACGCCGGACCAACGCTTTACGCTCGTGGAGCTGGAATGCCTGGGCGCCTGCGGCACGGCCCCGGTGGTCATGGTCAACGAGCGGCTGTACGAAAACGTCGATGTCGCGATGCTGACCGAAATCCTGAACACCTTGCCCGAAGACCCGCACCATTTCACGGATCCCGGCATCACCTGGCAGACCGCCTGGCATGCGCCAGGGACACACGTGGAATCTCCGGATGACTGAAGCGTCTGACGCTTGGTCCGACGGACAATTGGCCCGACGGACACTTTGCTCCTAGGCCGGTGCAGTCTGCCGAAGGATGAGCCATGCCTGAGGCCGAAGACGAACTGTTCGCCGCGGGCCAGCCTTGGTCCGCGGAAGCGTCCCGGGTGGTGGCCGAAGTCGAACGAACCCTGCCGCCCGATGCCGACTACGATTCGCCCCGCCTGCGATATTTGATCGACGCCTCCAACCTGATCGTCAGCCGACAAAGCTTTGAGGCCGGCTGGGTCGGCCAGCGGATGAGCTGGCTGGTGATCTCGCAATCCTTCCTGTTCAACGCCTTCGCGGCGGCCGCGTCGCAGCACACGATCGCCGCCCTGATCCTCCTCAAATGGCTGGTGCCTCTCATCGGCCTGGCCCAGGCGACCGCCACGCGGATATCGATCGCGGCAGCCACCGTCGTGGATGGGGAGCTTTACAAGACGCGGTCGTTGCTGGATGTCGCCTTGCGTCAGCACGCACCGGGAATGCACCGTCTGCCACCGCTGGGCGATGTCCGCCTGGGCAAAATCAGCAACAGCCGCCGCGCCGGCGCGTTGGCGAGCCGGGTCATCCCGGGAACGCTGATGCTGGCCTGGATCCTGTTGCTGACGATGCTGGTGCTGCGGCACTACTTCCCGGCTGCCACGGATCGGTGGATGCAAGTGATTCACTGAAAAGTCTTTGCGCGCCACCGGCCGAGGCAGATCATGCCCATGACAACGCCTGTCAGACAGGCCGGTTCGGGTGTCAGGGTGCCGGTGACGAGGGTGAAGTTGTCCAGATAGGCGTCACCGCTGGCGGTCGTGAAGCCGTTGCCCCGGGCACCGAAGGAAACGAGCACGTCTGCCGCGTGCC
>JBQCCH010000478.1:0-3444 GCA_051962375.1 Tepidisphaeraceae bacterium | reverse complement strand
TGCTGAGCGGAACGAGCGCGGAATCGGCATTGACGGAAATGTCGGACCGGGAGTTGCTGGACTTTGTGAGCCTTGACCTGAAGCGCGCGACCGGCGGGTGACGCAAGGAGCGACGTCGATGTGGTATGACTTCGAACCCCGACCAACCGTTGCCGAGCAGCGGGCCAAGGCGACGGCCCTGATCGAGCGGCGCACCGCCGCCGGCGAAACGTTGCAGCCGGTGCGCGTGGAAGGGCGCAAGATCGTCAAGCACTTCTGGGGCCGCGCCTGGTGCGAGCATTTGAAAGCGCATTGCGACGCGCACAACCGTCTGGACAAGGGCCGCTCGTATGTCTGCAATGGGCTGGTGATCGATCTGGACGTGAAGCCCGGGCACGTCGACGCGCAGGTGCTCGGTACGCACCTGTACGACGTGAAGGTGATGATCCACCCCCTGCCGGCTGAGCGATGGGAAGCGATTCAGCGGCGGACGGCGGGGCAGGTGGGCTCTTTGGTGGAATTGCTGCAGGGCAAGCTTTCAGACGCGGTGCTGCAGGTGATCACCGACCCGGAGCAGGGCCTGTTCCCGAGCCGGGAGGAAATGCGGTTCACCTGCACCTGCCCGGACGCGGGCGGCGGCGGGTGGATGTGCAAGCACATCGCGGCGGTGCTGTACGGCGTGGGGGCGCGGCTGGATGAATCGCCGGAATTGCTCTTCACGCTGCGCGGCGTGGACCACCTGGACCTGATCGAATCGGCGACGGATCACCTGAATACCGGCGGCGACGGCGCATCGACGCTGGCGGCGGAGGATTTGTCGGCGATCTTCGGGATCGACCTGGGGGACGCGCCCGTTTCGCCGCCCGCGGCGCCCAACGCGGTGGGATCGCCCCAAAAAGCGCCGGCGAAACAACGCGTGAAAAAGGCCCCGAAGAAGACCGCAAAGCGGCGTTCGAAACCGCGGCCGACGGAGTGAGGGGATTCCCGGGCGGTTTCGCGTTTTGCGGGGCTCATGTCTACATTATGCGAAGCCGCCATGAGCATTCGCACCAAGCTCATCCTTTCCACCTGCATCCCACTGCTGTTGATTTATGCATTCGTGCTGGGGTGGGATTACTACAAATCGCAACAGTTGGCGCTCGAGCAGAGCGAACAGATCGTGGCCGACCGGGCGAGCGGGGCGGCGGCGCAGGTGAACGGGCATCTGGCGTCGATCCAGCAGACGGTTGATACAGCCGCGAGCGCGTTGTCGAGCCGGCCGCTGATGAGCGAAGGGCCGCTGGGGCGGTTCATGGGGGTGACGCGGTCAAACTCGTGGATCAACGCGTTTTGGATCGCGTTCGATCCGGCGCAATCGCGGGGTCCCGCGTTGCCGCAGATCATCGGGTTTCGGCGGGGCGCGAACGAAGGGCCGGGGCAGGGAAATCTGGGAGCGGAGCTGCTGCGGCAGAAGCCGTTCGATCAGCCGTGGTTTGCCGAGGTGAAAGCCAAGGGCAAGCCGCGCTGGTTTGAGCCGGAAGATTTCACGATGCCCGACGGCGGCGCCACGTGCATTTACGCGAGCCCGTTTTTCACGCAAGAGGGCGTATTCGCCGGCGTGGTGTGCGCCCAGATCCGCACGGCCGACCTGCAGGCGTTTCGGAATGAGACGCCGATCATGCAGCGATTGCGGCGGATTCTGGGGCACGAGCAGCCGGCGCCGGCGGAGCCCACGACGGAGCCCGCGCCGCGCCCGATCGCCGAGGGAGGGTATCTGCTGATCGACCGGCACGGCGACCTGATCTCCCACCCGGACGGCGAAGTCGTGCACGACGTGTTCGGGCTCGCCAAAGACCCGCAGTACGCGGAACTCGCGCGTGCGATCGATTCGTCGCTGCACAAAGGCTCGGGCGAGATCGTCGTGGTGGGGGGCCTGGACAAGTTGATCGGCGGCTTCATGCCGAACGAAAGCTACGTGCTGGCGATCGAGCCGGTGACGAGCACGGGATGGCTCTACGTGACGGCCGTTCCGCAATCGGAATTGATGGGGCCGATCCAGGATCGGTTGATCAAGCGCGGGCTCTTTCTGTTGGCGAGCCTGTTCGTGCTGGTGGGCGTGCTGATGGTGGTGATCGCCCGCTTCTGCCGGCCGATCGAGAAGATGGCTGAGACGGTGGAGCTGCTGTCGCGCGGGCAATTGGACATCGAGCCGGTGCCGGTGCTGGCGCGTGACGAACTGGGTCAATTGGCGCGCGGGTTCAACGCGATGACCGGCCAGTTGCGGCATCACGTGGCCACGCTCACGGAGCAGAGCGCGGAGCGGGAAAAGGTGCAGAGCGAACTGCGGATTGCGCGGCAGATCCAGCGCGACCTGCTGCCGGGGAAATTTCCGCCGTTCCCGCACCGGGCGGAGTTCGATCTTCACGCGGTGAACATTCCGGCCCGGCACATCGCGGGGGATTTTTTCGACTTTTTCTTCATCAACGACGACCTGTTGACGGTGACGATCGCCGACGTGAGCGGCAAAGGGGTGCCGGCGGCGCTGATGATGGCGGTGACGCGGACGATCGTCCGGAATCTGGCCCTGGAAGGGTTGCCGTCGCGGCAGATCGCGGAGCGGGCGAACCGGATGCTGATCGAGGACACCAATCCGGGGCTGTTCGTGACGATGGTGCTGGGCCAATACCGGCCGAGCACGGGCGAATTCACGTACGTCAATGCGGGGCATCCGCCGGCCATTCGTTATCGGGCGAACGCGCCGGCGGGCACCTGTTGTCATGCCACCGCGCCATTGCTTGCCGTGGACGGAGACGGGCAACTCGGCAGCTTTGAGCAGCAGACCCTGGTGCTTGAACCGGGGGAAGGCATTCTGCTCTACACCGACGGCGTCACCGAAGCGCACAACGCCGATAACGTGTTTTACGGCGAGTCGCGGTTGCTGAAGAAAATCGCGGGATTGGCCGATCGCGGGTCGTCCGACCTGTGCAGCGCACTGGTGGAAGATGTGCTGGGCTTCCAGAGCCAGAGCATGACCGATGACCTGACGTTGATCGCCTTGCATCGGCGGGCGTAGGGCAGGGGCGTAGTGCAGGCAGTTGGCACGTCCGAGTAGGTGCGCTACAGTGGGGCGCAATGTCCGATACTGTGACGCCGAGCCGCCTTGTTTTGGATAAAGATCGCCAGCTTCAGGTGACCTGGAGCGATGGGAAAATCAGCACCTACACGCTGGGGATGCTGCGGAAGAATTGCCCCTGTGCGGCGTGCAAGGTTCAGCGAGAAAACCCGCCAAAAACAAGGCTAAACATCCTTCCGGGGGATCACTTCGGGCCGCTGCGGGTGGTGTCTGCGGAGCAGGTGGGGAACTACGCGATTCGGTTGAACTGGTCCGACAAGCATGCGTCGGGCATCTACTCGTTCACCTACCTGCGCGAGATTTCGCCGGCGTGAATTTGCAGGTGTATCGGTGATGAAATTCGATTTCATATG
>JBQCCH010000477.1:0-5035 GCA_051962375.1 Tepidisphaeraceae bacterium | reverse complement strand
GAACGTGCGCTTGAAGAGCGATCCGCCGAACAGCCGCAGGTCGCGCTGGCCTTCGGGCGTGCGATTGAAGGGGACGCCCATGCGATCGAGCAGGTCGATGATGCGCGGCGCCCAGTTGGCCATCTCCAGCACGGGGGGCTGATCCGCGAGAAAGTCGCCGCCCAGCGCGGTTTCGTCGAAGTGAATCCATTCGCTGAACCCCTGCTGACGGGCGATGTCGTTGCACGAATTGATGCCGCCCTGCGCGCAGACGCTGTGCGAGCGTTTCACCGGCACCATCGAGAACAGATCGACTTCGACATTCTGCTCCGCAAGCTTGATCGCACACGAAAGCCCGGCCAAGCCGCCGCCGACGATAATTACGCGTTTCTTCGCTGCCATAGTTCAACCTTATCGTGCTGTTCGTTTCGACGCTTTCAATTCTTCAAAGCGCCGAATCAAAGGCCAAGCGCCTTTCGCTTTTCCTGGACGAATTTCAAGTGGTGCTGCAGGTGCCAGATGTCTTTGTCGATCACCTGGCGTGCGGTCTGCTCCCCGGCCTGGCTGTGAACGCCTTTGCGCTCCAGCACGTCGGCGGGCATCTTCCGCAGGATGCGCGCCAGCTGCCGGCGAAGCACCTCGATGGTGGTCATCGCGTCTTCGGTGGATTGGTCGGCGTAGCAGAGGCGGGAGACAAAATCGTTCTCCTCCCACTTGTTATACGTCGGCCGATCTTCCGCGAGGATGCGCTTGATCCGGTGCGTGAACGCTTGCTCGGCATCCGCCAGGTGAATGATCACCTGATGGGTCGACCACTTGCCCGGCACGGGGGCGGCACGCAACTGCTCGGCGGTCATGCCGGCAACTGCCTGACGAAGATCGGCGGCGCCGCGCTCGAATTCGGCGATCAGGTCGTCGTACTGCATCAGCTTACCCCCGGCACAACCGCGGCCTTGTGCACGAATGTGCCGATCAACGCCAGGAATCCGCACAGCGTCGTGAAGAGGAAGATGCCCACGCACACCCAGCCCCAGCGATCTTGCGCCTTTTTGCTCACCGTCAGGCCCCACGAAATCGCACCCGTGTAGAAGCCGTTCGCCAGGTGGAACGTCGCAAACAGAATCCCCAGCGGATAGATCAGCAACCAGATCACCGGATTCGCATGAAGATGGCGGATGGTGGAATCGGTCGCGTGGTGTTCGTCAAATTTCAGCGTGTGCCCGAACCAGCCGTACATCCCGCCGACGTGAAACACGATGAAAAAGATCAGGCAGGCGGCCGTGATCCGCTGGAACAGGTAGAACCAGTTTTTCACATAGCTGTAGTGTTCGACGTTCGGCTTGCCCTGCAGGATGACGTAGATGCCGTACAGCGTGTGAATCAGGATCGGAAGATAGATCGCCGTCAGTTCAATGCCCAGCAGGAAGGGGAGGGAGTGAATCTTGTCCACCTGCTCCTGATAAATATCCGGCTGGCGGCCCTGGATGAGGGTGGCATTCACGAGCAGGTGCACGCAGATGTATCCGCCAAACAAGATGCCCGCCAGCGATTGCAGGCGGCGCAGCAGGAAGTAGGTCGGGTGGGTCGAGGCGGTGGCGACGGGGGCAAGGGCGGCCGAGGACAAAGAAGCTCCTTTGAAACGCAAGTGTAGAGATTGGAGTATAGGGAAACGCTCCGTCAGGGCAAAGCCGTGCGACCCCCGTGGAACTCCGGGGCGCCTTACGCTCGTCGCGACGTCGTCCTCATGCTCCCTCTGCCACGAGGACATCGTTTTAACAGCTCACAGCGTCGGCCCGGCGGGTGTGCACGCCTTCGCCCGCCGACCCGGAGCTTTCAAAAATTCGCACCCCCCATGATTAGGCATGCTGATCAAGCACGCTGCTCAAGCACGCCCCGTTACGCGGCCGGTTCCGGCGGCTTTTCCCGGCGGACGATCGAGATGCTCCCGGTGTTCTCCAGCATCGCCACGTGCACGCACTCGTACGTCGCCACCCCCGCGGCCCGCATGGCGGCGTTCAGTTCGTGGATCGTGAGCTTGGCTTTTCGCAAATTGTCCGCCTCCACATGCCCGTCATGAATCAATCGAATGGGCCGGCCTTCCACGAGCGCCTCGAACCACTTGCTCTTGAACGTGATCCAGCTGACGAGCCCGTTCAATGCGATCAGCGTCGTCGCCGTGATGCACCCGCCCAGGATCGACGTGTCCGATCCCACCATCGCGTTCTGCACCGAGTTGCTCAGCACCAGAAGCAGGATGAGGTCGAACGGCGCGAGCTGCCCGACTTGCCGCTTGCCGGTCACACGCAGGATGATCAGGAGGAAGAGGTAGATGAACGTGCCGCGGACGACAAAGGTCCACCAGTGCAATTCGGGAAGCCACATGCGCCCCGAACATACCACAAACCCCGCGTTTTGCCCCGGCGTCGGCTCGTTCGCGATGCCCGCATCCCGCACCGGCTCAGCCGACGCTCGTTGCCGATGCCAAAAGTCCGTAACCCGCATCCCGGCCAAGCCTTCGGTGGTTTTGAAAGCTCCGCCCCTCACTTCCGATAGTCGCTCCGGCTATGCTCAGGCGATGGAGGCTGGGGTAACCCGCGGGAATTTTTCATGATGACGCACCGTCGCGGCTTTGTTCGATGGCTCCCCTGGATCGCGGCCACCCTGGTCCTGGTGTTGGCGGCCGCGTGGGTGGTGAGATGGTTCATCACGCCGGTCGTATCGGTCGTGCACCTGTCCCGCGGGCCGGTGGTGCAGGCGTTTTATGCCACCGGCACCGTCCAGCCGGTGCGGGAATTTCCCATCAAATCCGCCACCGAGGGGTATCTCGATCACGTCTACGTCGACAAGGGCGACCACATCAAAGCCGGCCAACCCCTCGCCGTCGTCAACAACCCCTCCCTCGTCTACGCCGCCCAACGCGCCAAGGCCGACCTTGATGAAAAACTGAAGCGCATCGATCCCAAAACGTCGCCCGTGCTGATTGAGTACGACGACCGCCTCCGCATCGACACCGAACGCCGCGCCCTTGCCCAGCGGGAGGTCGATCGCCTGCAGTCCATGACCAAGATCTCCGCCGTCGCCGCGTCCGATGTCGACAAGGCCATCGACCGCGTGAAATTGATCGATGTCGACCTGGAGAGCACCCAAAAACAGCGGGCGGCCAAGGTATTGGAACTGCAGCGTGAACTGGCGACCGCCCAGTCGGCATATGACATCGCCCAGTGGGAGCTCGGCGAACAGACCCTCAAAGCCCCGATCGATGCCGTCGTGCTCGATCGACCCACCAGCCAAGGCACGCGCGTCGCCGTCAACGACGTCATCATGCGCACCGCCGACGTTCGGCCCAGCAACCTCGTCATGCGCGCCCAGGTCGATGAGGAAGACGTCACCCATTGCCACGTCGGGCAGGTCGTGCGAATGAGCTTGTACGCCTTCGCGGGCGAGCGGATCACCGGCGTCGTCAAGCAGATCTACGACGAAGCCGATGCCGACCGTCGTACGTTTGAGGTCGATGTCACCTTCGACCACCCCGATCCCAAGCTCGCCGCCGGCATGACGGGCGAGCTGGCCTTCATCGAAGAGGAAAAGGCCGACGCCGACATCCTCCCCAGCACCGCCCTGCAAAATGGGGCCTTCTACGTCGTGAAGGATGGCAAAATTTCAAAGAGCCAGGCGCTCCCGGGATTGCGAAGCATCGAACGCGTCGAGGTCCTCAGCGGCCTGGATGCCGGCGACGCGGTCATCGTCAGTCCGCTCGGCACGCTGACCGAAGGCTCCCGCGTCCGGGCCACCCTCGTGAACCCCGCCGTCATCGAGCAGCAGACCAAAGCCCAGAACGAAGCCGCCTCCCCCGAGAAAAAACCGTTCTGACGCGCTCTTTGACGTTGCCCACAAGCTCCAGCCGCACCGCGACCCTCAGGCTTAGTCACTTTCCGCAGTGATGAACGTCAATTCCTTGATCGCCGGCACCAGCCCGGCCTCGGCGCCGGCGGTCAGCAATTGCCGGATCGCCTCACGCCCGCGCGGGCCGTAGTCCAGCGTCCAGTGGTTCACGTACATCCCCACAAACTGGTCCGCCAATTCGGAATTTAAGTCGCGCCCGAATTGCAACGCATACTCGACCGCCTCCTTGCGGTGATCCAGGCTGTACTGGATCGATCGGCGAATCAGGTTGGTCACTTCCTGGCACGTCCGCTCCCCCAGGTCCCGCCGGATCACGTTCCCGCCCAGCGGCAGGGGCAAGCCCGTTTTTTCTTGCCACCAGATGCCCGTGTCCACGATCAGGTGCAGCCCCAGCGTCTGATACGTCAGTTGCCCTTCATGAATCAGCAGCCCCGCATCCACTTCCCCCCGGGCGACCGTTCCGGGAATTTCGTCGAACATGACGACCTTGTACTGAAACGCCTCGCCCGCCTTGCCCAGGATCAACTGCAATGCCAGGAACGCCGTCGTCAGCAGGCCCGGGACGGCAATCGTCTTGCCCCGCAGCTCTTCAATTTTCATCGGTCGCTTCGCCACCACCATCGGGCCGTATCCGTCGCCCATGCTGCTGCCGCAGCTCATCAACGCATACTTGTCCGCCACATACGGGTAGGCGTGAAGGCTGATCGCCGTCACTTCCAGTTCCCCGTGCATCGCCCGCTGGTTCAGCGTCTGAATGTCCTGCAGAATGTGCTCAAACCGGTAGGGGCCCTGATCAATTTTGTTCTTGGCCATCCCGTAAAACATGAAGGCGTCATCCGGGTCGGGGGAATGCCCAAGGCGATACGTCGCGGTCGCTGAAGTCATTCCGGGAGCATAGTCCCATCCGCCATCGCTCACCAGACACCCCCCAGCGTTTCACAACATTCGAAGCGACCGACAACCCCAAACCCCCGCCCACCCCGCATCCGCACTAAGTCACAAAAATCACCCCGCGGCCGTTCCTGCCATTTTGTTTTCGCGAGATATCCCCAACCCCCGGCCCAGCCACCCCTTCGGCCCCAAAACCCCAGGCCCCAGCGCAACGGCCCTGGCCCAGCCCGCCAAGTGACTTATCTCCGTCAGTAAGATTCAA
>JBQCCH010000476.1:0-3069 GCA_051962375.1 Tepidisphaeraceae bacterium | reverse complement strand
GTGTCGCCGAAGAGCAGGCACCCTGCGCGGATAACGTACGCGATGGCGGGCCCCTTGGAGTAGTAGCTCCAATCGAGCTGCCGCGACCAATCCCAGTAATGCGCCTCATCGCCCGACAGGCCGATCGGGCAATGGATCGTGAGGTAGGCGACGTGCGCCAGGAAGCCCCCCGCGATGACGAGGGCCAACATCACGCGCGGCGAACGTATGCCGAGGCGCGAGGAACAAGCCGGGGGCGAGCGCGTCATTCGCCCGAACCGAGAGAAGCCGCGCCGCCCGCCGCGGGATCAACGCCCTTGACCGTCAGCCGCACCGGATGCCCGAACCACGCCCGTTCGCCGCCGCCGTATTTATCCTGCATGAGATGTTCGACGTCCTGCATCGTGCCGTCCGCACGAACCCAGCCGTGATCGATGTCGGGGAAATCGAGCTTGCAGTTTTCGCATTTTTTGCCTTCGTAATAGCGGATCGGGCACCAGAAGCTTTCGACATTCCGCAGCATTTCGGCGCCAAGCGAGTAGACGCCGGTCATCCAATCGCAGTAGAGGCACCAGACCAGGTCGTGCCCGATGAGGCCGTCAAACTTTTGCCGGCTGACGTTGATCCAATCCGCCTGCCGGTAGGCCGGGAAATTCAACAACCAGCGGAGCGGCCAATACATCGTGACTTCGCCCAGGCGAATGAGCCAGAAGATCGGCAATGCCAGGAGCGTCGCCCAGAGCGCGGCATGATTGCGCCAGCGCCCCACCAGCCGATTCAGGAATTTCACGATTCGCGGCCCGCGGGCGGCGGCCGGGTGCAGGCTTTCGTGCAGGAAACACCACAGGTAAAGGGCCAGCAATTGCCCCACGATCACCCCGGCAAGCCCGCCCCATCCCAAGGCGCGAGCGCCCACGACCCACGGCACCCACGTGAAGAGCGATACCCAGAGGTCCAACCCCGGCGTTTGCGTCGCGAATCGGCCCATGAACCGCCCGGCCATCGTCAGCAGGACCGCCAGCAGGAATAACGCGGCAAAGCTCACCCCGATCGACACCGCGACATGCGTCAGCAAATGCATGGCGATGAGTTTACGCAGGCCCGGGCGCGGGAGCGAATTCTCAGGCGGTTGACGCGTCGTCCAACACTTCGCGGACGAAGACGGATCGCCCTTCCTGGGCGCTGCGCACCCCGGCCATCACCGCGCCGAACGACCAGAGGTTGTCCTGGCCGCTGGTTTCCGGAGGCGTGCCGGTTTCGATCGCCCGGACGAAGCGATCGAGCAATTCCACCTGCGCTTGCGAGGCGGCCGCATCAGGCGCGATCACTTCCGCGTGCTGGTCATTGTGCCAGAAGGTGTTCGTGGTGCGGATGATCTTGTCGTCGTGCGTGTATTCGAGCGACCCTTGCTCGCACTGCAGCCGCCATGCGCCGTTCCACGTCGTGCAGTGCCCGCGCGCGGACCAGTCGCCGCTGTAGCTGAAGGGGATGCCCCCTTCCAGTTCCATCAGCATCTTCAAGCCCGCGTGATGCTGGTACCAGCTCCAACTCGGGCGGAACGTCTGGGCCGTCACCTTGACGATGTTTTTGCCGGTCACGGCGCGGATCAGGTCCAGGTGATGGATCGCCATGTCGATGAGCAGGACATACTCCATCGTCTCGCGGAAACTGCCGCGGAAATCGCCGGGGATGTAAAAATCGATGTGGCCGTGGCCGAAGTCGCCGAGCGAGCGCTCCGCGAGCAGGCGGCGCAACGTTTTCATCGGCGCGTGATAGCGGTAGTTCTGCGCGACCATGAGAATGCGGCCGGCCTCTTCGGCGAGGCGCACCATGGTCTTGGCTTCCTGGAGCGTGGCGCCGATCGGTTTTTCGGTCAGCAGATGCAGCCCGTTCGCGAATGCGATCCGCGCGTGCTGCAGATGAATGACCGGCGGCGTGACGGTGAGGACGGCGTCGGCCGGCACGGCGCGGATGGCTTGCTCGAGGTCTTTAAACCGGCGGTCGGGCGGAACACCCAGGGCGTCGCCGGCTTCGTTCAGCGGCGCGTCGGCCACATCGACCAGCGCTGCCACTTCAATGCCGGGGTGCCCCTTCACGGCGCCGTGCCACCAGGTCTTTCCCATGCCGCCGACGCCCGCTTGGATCAGTTTGATCATTGTGAAGCTTCCGTGTGGGAGAGGATTGAACGCATTGTCCGAACGCGACGGCACGAACGCTACGGCACGAGCGCCTTACAGCAGGCCGGTTTCGGCGAGCCAGGTGCGGGCGATCAGCATGTGGCCCGCACTGGAGGGGTGAACGCCGTCGGGCGTCCAGGCGATGTCCGGCCGCATGCGTTTGGCGTTAACGAAGGCGGCATGCAGCGGGACGACGGCGGCGGCGGCGAACTCGCGCCGCAGTTCCCCCACGGCCCGCACGTACGGCTGCAGCGCCGCGTTCCCTTGTTGGGGAGCCGGCGGCTCGATGACGGTCGGCTGGCACAGGACGACCTTCGCCTTGGGGACGACCGCCTGCAGTTGCCGCAGGATGACGTGATACATCTCCACGAACTGCTCGATCGGCACGCCGGCATTAATGTTCTTGTCGAGCCCGTGCCAGACGTCGTTGATCCCGATCTTGATCGAGACGACATCAGGATTGTGATCCAGCACGTCGTCTTTCCAGCGCTTGGCCAGGTCGGTGACCTTGTGCCCGCCGGTGCCGACGTTGATGACGCGCGGCGCCTTGGCGGGATCTTTGGCGTAGAGGTAATCGCGAATCAGCCGCACGTAGCCGTTGCCGATCTGTTCCGGATCGGCGCGGCGGCCGGCGTCGGTGATGCTGTCGCCGATGAACAAAAACGTCTGGCCGGGTGCGAGCTCGAGGGGCATGCGGATTTTGTAATCCGCCGTCGCCAAGGCGTCCAGCGGGCTCCGGCGATACAATCCCGGCATGAACGATCTCACCGACGACCAGAAGCACGCCTTAAAGGCGTTCAAGAAGCGGATCAAGATCAACCAGCGCGAAGACGACTCGCGCCTCGGCCGCAGCCCGCTGACGGGGACGCACACCAAAGTGGTATCGATCCGTCCGCCCACCGGCTTCCCGCCC
>JBQCCH010000475.1:0-5346 GCA_051962375.1 Tepidisphaeraceae bacterium | reverse complement strand
CGGCGGGGCGGGCGTCCAGGCGGGCGGGTCTAATTCGACGGCGACCGCGATTTCAAATTCCCAATCGTTCAGAACGGATTCTCCGGTAAGACGGTCCTTGAAAGCTTCCTCATCAAGCGTGGCCGCCTCGGGGCGGGCGTTGACGGGCGGCTGGCCGAACGTCGGCGGAGCGCCGAACGGACGCTGCGGGTTGTAGCCGCCGACGCCGGGGTTCTGCATATCCATCTCCGGCGATCCCGGACCGCCCGGCACGCCGCCGGGCGCCAAGCCCGCCGCGACATCCTTGGCCCGCATGGCCGACTCGTAGTCGGTGCGGAGACGCTGCTTGCGGGGCTCGTCTTCACGGATTTGATTCCGGCGAAGGATCCAGACTTTACGGACGGCGTACGCCAGATTCGGCCGCTTCTGGTCCGGCTCGATGCTTCGCAGGGCCTTCTGCACATCGTTCTCGATGTAGGAGACCGCCTTGGTGAGCGGGCAGGTGAAACGGATGGTGATGATGTAGCCGCGCCCCTTGCCGGCCGGATCGACCGTGACGGCTGCGCCGCTGGCGTCGGTCAGGGGTGCACCCGGGGTCGCGCCGCCGAAGCCTCCGGGGGGCATTCCGCCGCCGCCGAAGCCACCGCCGAAGCCGCCCCCCGCTCCGTAGCCGCCACCGAATCCGCCGCCGGGTGCGCCGGCGTTGGTGTCCGCGCCCACGGCCGGCTGCGGCCGGAAGTTGGTGTCGGCCAGGTGCGTGGCGAGGATCGGGTCGTAGCGCGGCAGGATTTCATCGAACTTGATGATCGCCCGTTCGCCGCGCGGGGTTTTCTTGATCTCGTCGACGTTCCGCGCCTTGAGGGCGGCCGCCAGGTCTGCCGGAAGCGCCGGCGGGGAGTTGATCAGGTCGGTCAAGAGATCGCGCCACAGGTATTTGCCCTGGACCAACGTGTCGACATTGCTGATCGTGGTGCGTTCGGCTTCGCCGGCGCCTTGGACCGCCTGCCAGGCCGTCGATATGGAATTCGCCTGGGCGAGGGTGGCGGCATTCTTATCGCGGACGGCTTCGGCATTCTTGAACTGCAGATTTTCGTAGAAGAGCCGTGCGCCGACGATGGTCGTGCCGGCGACAAAGAGGGCGGCCGCCGTGCCGAACCACTTGGTCTTTTCCTGCCACATCCGCTCACGCTGGATGGTGCGCGGCAGCAGGGAGCTGTTGACGCCCGCGCCGCCCATCGCCTGAACCGCCAGGCCGTACGAGCTGACGACCGAGAGCAGGTTGTCCCCGAACACCGCCGCCAGCTTCGGATCGGCCGGCGCGCCGGCGGCGAAGCTGTCGATGCGTTCCACGGGCAGTTGCAGGTTCTGCTGCAGGTATTTCTGCAGGCCGGGCAGTTTGAAGGTCGCGCCGAGCGTGTAAATCTTGTTGATCTTCGCGTCGCGATGGCCGGAGGAGTAGTACCCCATCGACCGCTGGATTTCGGTCACCAGGTCGGCAAACACCGGCCGCATGTGCTGGAAGATTTGCCGGGCGTACTTGCTGGTGGCCGCATTGCGCTTCAGGTCTTCGGCCTTGACGTAATTCAGCTTGAAGGCTTTGACCAGCGCCTCAGTAAAGTTGCTTCCGCCGATGGGGATTGATCGCATCCAGATCGATTGGTTGTCGGCGATCAAGAGATCGGTGTTGTCGGTGCCGACATCGACGACCATCGTCAGGCCGTCATTGAAGCGCCCGTCGTAAAGCAGGGCGTTGTAGACGGCCAGCGGATTCATCTGCACGGTCTGAACGTTGAGGTCCAGATCGGTGAAGTAGGCGATGTGTTGGTTCACCAGTTCCCGGCGCATCGCAAAGATGCCGACTTCGACTTCCGGATTTTCCGGCTCGCGGAAGAGCTGGTAGCTCCATTCGACATCGTCCAGCGGGAAGGGGATCTGCTGGATGGCTTCGAAGCGGACGATCTCCGGAATCTTCTTTTCTTCGACCGGCGGGAGTTTCACGAAGCGGGCGAAGCTGTTTTGCCCGGAAACGCCCACCGACACGACGCCGCCCTTGAACGTGTGCCGCTGCACGAAGTTTGCCAACGCCGCCTGGATCAATGCCTCTTTATTATCACCGGCCTGGGAGAGGATGGTTTCGTGTTCGATGAACTCGAAGTCATCGACCCGGACCCCGTCGCCGTCGCGAACGAGTTTGACCGCCTTTAGCGCGCGGTTGCCGATGTCGATGCCCCAGGCGAAACGTGGACTGGCCATGCTGATGCCTCGTAGGTGCTCACTGCAGACGTCCGCCCGACCGCCGGATGGCGGCCGTTGTGTCGTGCATGTATAGGTTTACCTTGAAGTTTGCTGCTATTCAATAATCGGGGTCGGCATCGCCAACGGAAAGGCGGTCCCGGCGCGCGAGATACGACCGATTGTGGGTTTAAGCCGCCCCAGCCTTAGCGCGACGCGAACTATCGGACGTCGCTAAATGGAGTAATCGGTGTCGAACGTATGGGCTTCTTTCACCGAGGCATACACCTTCTGCCCGCGATGCAGGCCAAGCTGCAGGTGCTGTTGGCGGGGGAGTTCGGCTTCCATGTAGGTTTGATCATCCAGCCGCCGAAGCGTGACGCTCACCCGCGACCCCGCAAACGCCACATGCTCCACCTCGGCCGCGATCGAATCGGCGCGCGGCTCGGCGAAGACGTCCACGTCATGCGGCCGCACGTAACTCACTTGCCGGCCATGGAACAAATTGACATTGCCCAAAAACTGCAACACGAACGGGCTTTTCGGGTGCTCGTATACCTCTTCCGGTGTCCCGACCTGCTCAAGCTTGCCCTTGTTGAGAATGGCGATCCGGTCGGCGACTTCCAATGCCTCTTCCTGGTCGTGGGTGACGAATACGCTGGTGATGCCCACGTCATCATGCAAATGCCGCAGCCATCGGCGAAGCTCGCGGCGGACTTTGGCGTCCAGCGCGCCGAAAGGCTCATCCAGCAGCAACACCTTCGGCTCCACCGCCAGCGCCCGCGCCAGCGCCACCCGCTGCCGCTGCCCGCCCGACAATTGCTGCGGATAGCGCTTGGCGAGCCCTTCGAGTTGGACAAGCTTGAGCAGGTGTTCCACGCGGTCGCGGATTTCCGATTTCGCCGGCCGATCGCGGCGGGGACGCACGCGCAGGCCGAATGCGACATTTTCAAAGACGCTCATGTTCTTGAACAGCGCGTAATGCTGGAACACAAAGCCCACGCGCCGTTCCGACACATGTTTGCCGGCCACCGGTTCATCGTGGAAGAAAATCTCCCCCTGACCCGGGTCGGGCGACTCCAGCCCGGCGATGATGCGCAGCAGCGTCGTCTTGCCAGACCCGCTGGGCCCCAGCAGGGCGACCAGTTCTCCCTGGTTGACGCGCAGGCTCACGTCATCGAGCGCCACGAATTTGCCGAACGTCTTGTTGATGTTGCGAACTTCAATGCTCACGGTGTCGCTTCCTCGGCGTCTTGACCGATTTTCCGGTCGATGATGACTTTCAGCAGCAATGTCACGATCGAAAAGCAGGCCAACAGCGACGCGATCGCAAACGCCGCCTGATTATCATACGACTGCCAGACTTTTTCGATACGCAGGGGGATGGTGTCGTTGCTGTCGAGATGTCCTGAAACGACGGAAACCGCGCCAAATTCCCCCAGCGCCCTGGCCGTGCACAGGATGATGCCGTACAGCAAGCCCCACTTGATTTGCGGAAGCGTGATGCGGAAAAAAGTGCGCCAGCCGCCGGCGCCCAGCGTGAGGGCGGCCTGCTCCTGCTCGGCGCCCTGGCTTTCCATCAGCGGGATCAGCGCCCGCGCGACGAAAGGAAAGGTGACGAAGGTTGACGCCAGCACCGTCGCCAGCGGGGTGAAGATGACGCCTTGCTTCCATTCGCTGAAGCCGATCGGAAACCAATGCCCGCCGAAGCCCTGCCAATAGGCACTGAACGGCCAGGGCCATTGGAAGGAGGATGCGGCATCGCCGAAGTAGCCGTTGCGTCCCATCAGCAGGACAAAGATCAGGCCGGCAACCACGGGCGAAACGGAAAACGGCAGGTCAATCAGCGACACCAGCAGCGTTTTGCCCTTGAATCGAAACTTGGTGATCGCCCACGCCGCGGCGATGCCGAACAGGGTGTTGAGCGGCACTGCGACGGCGGCAACGATCACCGTCATGCCGATCGCATCGCGTGTTTTTTCGGCATCGGCGTGAGCGCGCTCGATTTCGCGCCGCTCGCGCCGCGGCAGTTTCGCGTCGACCGGCGCGGCTGGTGCGTCGAAGACTTTCACGTACGCATCCACGCCTTTGGAAAATGCCTGACGAAAGATGTTCACCGTCGGCCAGCCGATGAACGCACCGAGAAAGAGGTAGGTCAGGCCGATCAGGAGCCAGCGCGTCACGCGGCCGCCACGCTGCTGCAGTTGGGGCGGCAATGAATTCGCGGGCGCTCGCACGGCCGGGGCGGGAAGGCTCATCGCTCATGCCTCCGCGTCAGGTAATCGAGTGTGTTGAGAAGCATCAGGATTGCCAGCGAGATCAACAGCAGCACCAGTCCGATGGCGGTGGCCTTGGGGTAATTGAATTGATCGAGCTTTTCGATGATCTGCTGAGGAGCGATCTGGCTTTTGCCGGGAATGTTGCCCGAGATGAAGACGATCGAGCCGTACTCGCCGACGCAACGTGCAAAGGCCAGCGCCACGCCGCTGATCCAGGCGGGGAGAATGGTCGGCACGATGATGCGCCGAAAAATCGTCCCGCGCCCCGCGCCCAGGCTCATGGCCGCCTGCTCGGTTTCGGTATCCCAGTCCTGCAACACCGGTTGCACCGTTCGAATGACAAACGGCAATCCGACGAAGACCAGCATGAGCGTGACGCGATATGGGTCGCTCCCGTCGCGCGAGAGGAACGGGATGTCGCCGAAGATGCTCGCAAAGGTCAGCCCGGCGACGGCGGTGGGCATGGCGAAGGGGAGATCGATGATCGAATCAAGAATCCGCCGGCCCGGGAAGCGATCCCGCACCAGCGTCCAGGCGACGGCGAGTCCCATGACGCCGTTGATGATGGCCGCCGCGATCGAAGCGCCGATCGACAGCTTGTAGGCCGACACCACAAACGGATCCCCGACAGCCTGCTTGAAGTCGGACCACGACAATTGCGTGGTTTTGGTCGCAAGCGCGCCGAGCGGGATCAGGACGATCAGCGAGAGGTAAAAGAGGGTGTAGCCGAGTGACAGCCCGAAGCCGGGGAGCACGTTCCGTTGAGATCGGGCCATAGGAATTGCAGCAATGCGTGTCGTGGGGGGGGGGGCGCGACAGAAAAAAAAGATTTTTGTCTCGCCCAAAAAAAAAATAA
>JBQCCH010000474.1:0-13873 GCA_051962375.1 Tepidisphaeraceae bacterium | reverse complement strand
TGTCCACCGGTAGATGTCATAGCGCTTGTCCAGCGCGATCGCGGCCAGACGCCCGCCCGTGTCGGAGTCGGAGCCGATGTAGACCGTGTCATCCAGCAATACCCCCGGCGAGCGCGGCGGCTGGCTCAGGGCAATGGAGCGGGTCGTGACGCCGAGCGGCGTCAGCAATTCCAGCGTGGAACTGGTGGGAAACACGATGCGCGTCGGCTGCACCATCGGCGGGCCGACGATTTCCCCTTTTTGCCCGACGGGAATGCGAAATTTGGGCACGCCATTCGCGTCAAACGCGGCGATGGTGTTGTTCGGGCCGTAGAGAAACAGGGTCTTGCCGGCCAGATAGGCCTGATCGACCTGCTCGAAGCTGGTCGGCACGGACCAGGTTTTCTGGAACGAGCCGGGCGCGAGATCGCCAATCTTGGCAACGGGTTGTTTAGGCGTTGCGCAGCCGGTGATGGCGGCTGCGAGCAGGGAGAGGGTCAACAGGGTGCGTTTCAAAGGGGCTCCTCGCCGAATTCAATAGACTTCCGCCGGAACGATAACAAAGGACGCAACTTGCGGTCAAACGCGGGGGGCTCACCGGACAGGCCAATTTGCGGGCCGGTTAGACCGGGTCATCCGGGCGGCTCTTGTTTTCCGGCGCCAAGGGGGAAGGCTTTGCCTGACGTTCGACGGCCCGCTGGGTCGCGGCCACAATCTGCGATTTGGCTTTGTCGAACTCTTCCTGGGTCATTTTCCCCTCGCGCACCAGTTGACGAAGGCTCGCCAACGAAAACCCGCTCGCCGGGACCTCGGCCTGCGAAGCGAAGAGCCATTTCCGCACGACCGCCGCCCCGCCAATGAGCAGGGCGACGAGCAGCAGCACCCCGACGATCGGCAAGGCGACGTCAAAAAAACCTGATTCCGCCACGATGGAATTTGCCGCGTTCATCTGGAATTTATGCCTCCTGCCATTCTACGCTTTTTTACGGAGTCGTAAGATACCGTTTGCTCGGCGACCTGCCATCCGGTCGGATGCCGAATTATGCGTTGAGGAGGCCTGTAATTCTCGTGCCTGACAAACAACCGCCTAAACAGACGAAGACTCGATTCGGAATCGAGGGCTTGGATGACGTGCTCCGCGGGGGCCTTGTGCCAAATCGGCTGTACCTGATCCAGGGCGATCCCGGCGTGGGCAAGACAACGCTCGCGCTGCAGTATCTCCTGGAAGGCGTGCGCAACGGCGAGCGGGTTCTGTATGTCACCTTGTCGGAGACGACCGAAGAGCTGCTCGAAGTTGCCGCGTCCCATGGCTGGACGCTCGATGGCATCGATCTTTATGAGTTGAGCGCTGCCGAAGAGCGAGAGCGGACGAATGAAGAACAATCGGTCTTCGATCCCGCAGAAGTGGATCTAAACGAAACCATGGCGGCGCTCCTGGAACGGGTCGAGCGGGTGAATCCAACACGGGTGGTTTTTGATTCGCTGTCCGAGATTCGCCTGCTCGCGCAAAGCGCCCTCCGGTATCGGCGTCAGATCCTGTCAATGAAGCAATTTTTCGCTGGTCGATCTACGACCGTCCTGCTCCTTGATGATCGCACGGGCGACGTCGGCGGCGACAAGCAGGTGCAGAGCCTTTCGCACGGCGTGATTCAGCTGTCTCGGCTCAACCCGGGATTTGGCGCCACGCGTCGGCAACTGGAAGTGGCCAAGCTCCGCGGCGTGAATTTTCGCAGCGGCCTGCATGACTACAGCATCCTGAACGGCGGCGTCGTCGTTTTCCCGCGACTGGTGGCTGCGGAACATCGAATCAACGCCGATCGGAAACTGCTTTCAAGCGGCATTCCTTCATTGGACGCGCTGGTTGGCGGTGGACTGCTGGGAGGGTCGAGCGTACTGGTGCTGGGACCCGCGGGCGCCGGGAAAAGTTCGCTCTGTGCCCAGTATGTCGCGGCTGCTGCATGTCGCGGCGAACGAGCGGCGGCTTACGTCTTCGATGAAAACGTCGAATCGATGTTGGATCGATGCGAAAATTTGTCGATCCCTTTGCGTCATCACGTCGAAAGCGGGCAGGTGACGATCAAACAAGTCGATCCTGCGGAGCTGTCTCCAGGGGAGTTTACCCATATCGTTCGGCAGGCGGTGGAGAAGAATCAGGCTCGCGTCATCGTCATTGACAGCTTGAATGGATACCTCAATGCGATGATCGACGAGCAACATCTGACCGCCCAGATGCACGATTTGCTGGCATACCTGAGTCAGCGGGGCGTGCTGACCTTTATGGTCGTGGCGCAGTACGGCCTTCTCGGCAATGTCATGCGGACGCCCATCGATCTTACCTATCTGGCAGACACCGCGCTGCTTCTGCGGTATTTTGAGGCGGCTGGCGAAGTGCGACAAGCGGTGAGCGTCATCAAGAACCGCGGCGGCCAGCACGAACGCACCATCCGGGAGTTCCATTTGAGCGGGGACGGCATTCAAATCGGGCCGCCGCTTGCTAAATTCGAGGGCGTGCTGAGCGGCACGCCTCACTATCGTGGGGACAATGCTCCGTTGTTGGATTCCACTCCGCCAGACAACGAAGGTGTGCGTGCCTGATCGACTGACTCTAGATCCCCCTTCACCTCACGAGATGGACCTGATCATCTTCGCGCCGCAAGGTCGGGATGCGCAGGTGCTCTGCGACATGTTGGTGCAACGGGAGCGCGGGCTGCGTTGCGTTCCCGTTCGCTCGCTTCACGCGGTCTGCGATCGGATCGCGTCGGGCGCCGGAGCAATTCTGCTGACTTCCGAAGCCATCACGGACGACTCAACCGTCGAATTGAATGCATCGCTCGCGCAGCAGCCACCCTGGTCGGACGTGCCAATCATTTTGCTGACCCACGCGAATCGAAACGGCGAGCGAACGGCGCCGACAAACGTGGCGGCGGTCGAAGCCCTCAAAGAGCATGCGAATATCATGGTGGTGGAGCGGCCGTCGCAGGTGTTGACGATGGTATTGACGGTGCGTGCCGCCCTTCGCGCCCGGCGGCGACAGTATGCGGTTCGAGGTTACTTAAGCGAGATTCAAAGCAGCGAACTGCAACTGCGAATCGCGCTGCGTGCCGGTCGCATGGGGACGTGGGACATGGATCTCATCAACTCACGGCTGGTCTGGTCGGACGGCATGTTCACCATTCTGGGACTGGAGCCCCATGCCTGCGCGCCGACGATCGAATTGTGGCGGGATCACGTGCATCCGGATGATCTGGAGCGTTCGATCAACGAATTTCAGCGCGCCAGGGAGTCTGGCTCTGAATTGGTGAGCGAGCAGCGCCTTGTGACGCCGGATGGTCGGGTGAAATGGGTGGAAACGCGGGCGCGGTTCAACTACGACTCGAGCGGCAATGCGATTCGGGCGACCGGCGTTGCGATCGATGTCGATCAGCGGAAGCGAAGCGAGGAACAACTACGCACCTCGCAGCAGTCGGCGGAAGCGGCCAATCTGGCGAAGGATCGGTTCCTGGCCGTGCTTTCGCATGAATTGCGGACGCCGCTGACACCGGTCTTGGCGATGGTGCAGATGCTCCAAGAGGATCCGGGCACACCCCCGGACGTCCGCGGGCCGCTTGACATGATTCGCCGGAACATGGAGCTGGAAGCTCGTCTCATTGACGACTTGCTCGATTTGACGCGCATCGTGCGCGGCAAATTCGAGTTGCAGCATGCGCACATCGACCTGCATGAGACGTTAAAGAGCGCGCTGGCGATCTGCCGTCATGATTCCGCTCAGAAGCGGTTGACGATTTCGACATCGCTCAAAGCACGCAGGCATACGATCCATGGCGATTCGACGCGATTGCAGCAGGTGTTTTGGAACCTTCTGAAGAATGCGGTGAAATTTACGCCCGAGGGGGGAGAGATTCATGTGGAGACGCAAGATAGCGCGGACGGGGGCGTGGTGGTGGCCGTCAGCGACACGGGGGTAGGCATTCCGCCGGCACTGCTTCCGAACATTTTCAACGCGTTTGAGCAGGGCGGCCGTGAGATGACGCGTGCGTTTGGCGGGCTGGGGCTGGGGCTGACCATCAGCAAGGCGATTGTTGAAGCGCACGGCGGAAACCTGGCCGCCAGCAGCGGGGGGCGGGCAAGGGGGCGCGGTTTGCCGCGACATTCCCGGCCGGGACGATCGAAACGTTCGAGCACGTGCCGTCGGCGCCGGCGGGGCGCAACGCGGACGACGTGACCGGGTGCAAAATTCTTCTGGTGGAAGACCACCCGGATACTGGCCGGGTGATGAGAAAGCTGCTGATCGATCTGGGCCATGACGTGGTTTTGGCCGACAGCATCGCCGCGGCTCGCCACGCGTACGATGAACAGGCCTTCGACCTAGTCGTGAGCGATCTGGGGCTGCCCGACGGGAGCGGCGTGGATTTGATCAGGCAAATTCGCAGCCACCGGGTGACGCCCGCCATCGCGCTGAGCGGTTTCGGGATGGTGGAAGATGTGGAACGCAGCAAGGCCGCTGGGTTCAGTGAACACCTCACGAAGCCCGTCAACATCCTGCAATTGAAGATGGCGATCAATCGAATCGCGCAAGCGGGGAGCGCCGCCCGCGAGCCGGCCGGCTAGCGGCTTTTGCTGATGAGGGCGTGCCCCTATACTTGGCCAACCATGGCTGAGCGCAAATGTGTTTCGTACAAGATTCTGGTCGGGCTGGAAATTCACGTGCAACTGGCGACGCGAACGAAGATGTTCACATCGGTCGCCAATGCCAGTGGATCATTGCGGGCGGGGGAAATTCCGCCGGAGCCGAATTCGGCGGTCGACGAACAAGTGCTTGGCCTGCCGGGAACGTTGCCCGTGATGAACAAGAAGGCGGTCGAGTATTCGATCAAGACCGGTCTGGCGCTGGCTTGCAAAATCGCGGATTTCACCAAGTGGGATCGCAAGAGCTACTACTATCCCGACCTTCCGAAAAATTATCAGATCAGCCAGTATGATTTGCCGCTGTGCTACGAAGGGGCCTTTGAAATCGCCGGTGACGACGGGCAGCCCAAGAAAGTGCGCATTCGGCGAGCTCACCTGGAAGAGGACGCCGGCAAGCTGCTTCACGATGCGCCGGGCGGTTATGCGATCGATTATTCGATCGTGGACCTGAATCGGGCGGGAACGCCGCTTCTGGAAGTGGTGACGGAGCCCGATCTGACCAGTGCCAAGGAAGTGGCGACCTTTGCGCAGGAGTTGCAGAAACTGGTCCAGTATCTGGGTGTCAGCGAAGGCCAAATGCAGCTCGGGCAGATGCGGTTTGAGCCAAATATCAATGTGCATATCACGGGCGCGGATGGCCAGGTCGTTAAGACGGCCATCACGGAGATTAAAAACCTGAACAGCTTCAGCGTGCTGGAACGTGCAACCGCCTACGAAGTTCAGCGACAGATTCGACAGTGGGAAGAGACCGGCGACCTGGGCCGCAAGAGCACGTATGGATGGGACGATGCTCGTGAAATCACGTTCCTTCAACGGGAAAAAGAAGAAGCCCACGACTACCGCTATTTTCCTGACCCGGACTTAATGCCGGTGCGGGTGGATGAAGCCTGGCGAACGGAATTGAAAGCGCAGATCGGCGAAATGCCGGCCCAGCGGCGGGCGCGGTATGTCGAAGCTCAAAAGCTGAGTCCGACGGATGCGGCAACCTTGTCGGGCGACCGCAAGCTGGGCGATTTTTATGACGACGTGCTCAAGCTCGGCGGCAGCCCGAAGCGGGTGGCGAATTTGCTGATCAACACGCTCGCGCAAATCGCCAATGTGGTGAAGAAGCCGGTTTACGCGCTCGACATCGCTCCCGGCCGAGTTCGGGATGTGGCTGAGTTGATTGACGAGAACAAACTGGGTGCGAGCAACGCGCTCCCCTTGTTCGAAAAGCTGGCTGCGGACGGCGCTGCCGTACAGGATTCCACCGAGCAACTCGCGCAACATTTGGGCCTGTTGCAGGTGAGCGATTCCGGGCCGATCGATGAAGCGATTGACGCGGTCATTGCGCAAAATCCGAAGCCGCTGCAGGAGTTCCGTGCAGGCAAGCAGGCTGCGATCGGCGCCCTGATGGGCATGGTGATGAAGCAGGGCAAGGGGTTCAATCCCAAGCTCGTTCAGGAACGGCTCAAGGCAAAGCTGAGCACCTGATCGGTCGCCCATGCGCATCAGCAAGTCCAAGATCAAATCCGTCTCTACTCGCCGAGCGCATCGGCCTGACCAGCGCGTCTACCGTTCGCTGCGGCTCAATCGCATCCGACCGAGAAAATCGCTGTTCTGGCTGGAATTGCTGATCGGCTTGGCGGTGTTTGCGGCGCTGATATTGGCCTTCAAACGGTGGTTGTGAGGCGGCGCGCCTAAGATCGCAAATGCTTGAGTGGGATGCCGGCCCGAAATTGGCGGGTGCGCAGCTATATCTCGATTCGCGACGCCCGCGGGCGATGTCTTTTATCTCGCACGCGCATTCCGATCACATGTCACTGCACCAGCTCGCGATCGCTACCGCGCCAACGCTCGCGCTGGCGGAGGCGCGATACGGGTTGAAAGAATCAATCGAACTTGAGCACGACGTCGTTCATCCGCTTGATCCACGTCACCGCATCTCACTGCATCCCGCCGGCCATGTGCTTGGGAGCGCGATGATTCGGATCGAGCGGGATGACGGGGCGAGCCTGCTCTACACCGGCGATTTCAAGCTGCGATCCGGCCCGACCGTGGTTGCCGCACAGCCGCCGCAAACGGATATCCTGGTGATGGAGTCAACGTACGGGAAGCCGCTCTTTCGCTTTCCGCCTTGGCGAGAGGTGGCTGATCGGCTCGTCGAAATGGTCGGAAGTGCGATGCGCGAAGGGCGGCAGCCGATCGTCATGGGGTATTCGCTGGGCAAAGCGCAGCAGATTGTTCGCATGCTGACCGACGCGGGCTTCACGGTCACGGAACACGGCGCGGTGGCCCGCCTCTCGGACATTTATGAAACTCACGGCGTTGCTCTGGGAAAGCGAAGGCGCTACCGGCTGCAGGATTTCCAGGGGCCGGAGGCCTTGGATCTGGAGGAACGCGGGGTTCTCGTCGCACCGCCGCAGGTGGCGCGAACGAATTTCGTGAATCGATTCGACCGGCATCTGTCGGTCATGATGTCGGGCTGGGCGCTGTTGCGGGGCGCGGAGTTCCGTTACGGCGTCAATCACGTGTTGCCGATTTCGGACCACGCGGATTTTGACGAGCTGCTTGAGCTCATTGAAATGGTCCGCCCCAAGCGAGTGCTGACCTTGCACGGCTTCCCGCAGTTTGTCGATACCCTTCGTGCGCGCGGCATCGACGCCGACCTGGCCAAGCCCGATCCACAATTGCAACTGTTTTGAACGCAACCGGAAACCTAAAAAAAGCAAGACCCGCCATCGATGGCGGGTCTTGCTCTGCAGGCACAATCGCAGTCGATCAGCGTCCGATGCGGATCGAAACCATCTTCTCGCCTTGGCGATTCATCAGGTCGAAGCGCACGCCCTTCTTCAGATCAACCTTGGACAAGGCATTTTTGGCATCTTCGGCAGATTCCACCTTGCTGTCGCCGATCTTGGTGATCAGGTCGCCCGGCTGGATGCCGACGGCAGCGGCAGGGGAGTTCGGCCGAACGGATTTCACGAGCGCCCCCTGGCTCCCGTCCGGCAGACCGGCGGCCTGGATGTCGGCGTCGGTGGGCGTCGTCAGCATCAGGCCGACGTTGTTCGCTCGCGCCGGTGCGTTGGTGGCAGCCGCCAGCTGGTCGCTGTCGGGCTGTTCGCCGAGTTTGACCGTCACATCCTGCGTGGCCTTGTCACGCCAGACTTTCAGTTTCACCTCGGTGTTGGGGGCATCGTTGGCGATGCGGTTGCGAAGATCGCTGAGCGACTTCACCGGCTTCCCGTCGATTTCCGTGATGACATCGCCCGGCTTCAAAACATTGAAGGCAGGGCTGTTGTTCAGCACTTCGCGAACGAATACGCCGTTCTCACCCTTAAATCCGACAGCCGATATGCTGTCCTTGATTTCCGGGGCGTCGGACTTCACATCGACAATCTGGACGCCCAGGTAACCACGCACGACCTTGCCCGACTTCTTGAGCGATTCGTAAACCGATTTCGCCTGGTTGGAAGGAATGGCAAAGCCAATGCCCGAAAACGCTCCAGACCGAGAGGCGATGGCGGTGTTGATGCCAACGACTTCGCCTTTCAGATCGACGAGGGGGCCACCGGAGTTGCCAGGGTTGATGGCCGCATCCACCTGGATGAAATTTTCGTAGGCGAAGTCGCCGTTAATGACACCGGCCTGGCGGTTCAGCGCGCTAATGATGCCGTGGCTCATCGAGCCGACGTATCCGAACGGCGACCCGAACGCGACGATGATGTCACCTTTTTCAAGCGAATCGCTGTCGCCCCACTTGGCGGGAATGACGCGGTCGGCCTTGATTTTCACGACAGCAATATCGCTCTTTGGGTCGGCGCCGACGACTTTTGCGTCGGTGATGTGCCGGCCGTCGTTCAGGAGGACATCGACCGTGGTCGCATCGCTGATGACGTGATTATTAGTGACGATGTACGCGTAACCGTCGGCAGCATCCATGATGACACCGCTGCCGGTGGCTTGCTCAGTGAGTTCCTGATCGGGTTGTTGACCTTGATCCTGATCCTGGTCTTGATCATCCGGTCCGCCGGGCATTTGCGGCAGTCCGCGGCGGTTGAAGAAGCGGAAGGGATCGATTCCGTTGTTCAACGGGGCGTGGATGGTCTTTTTGACTTGAATCTGCACGACGGAATTCTCCATCGCATGATTCACCTGCTTGTACGCGCTGGAGAGGTCGTTCACCGACTGCAGGCTGCTTCGTGCGGAGACGACTTCGTTTTCCGCCCGTGCGAACTGCACGTCTTTGACGAGCGTGGTGCCCACACCCCATGTCGCAGCGCCCACCGCTCCCACACAGGCCAACGCAATGACTCGACGAAACGGATTCATAGATGATCCTCCAAGATCAGTTGTCTGGATGTTAGTCACCCGCACCGAGGGTGCGTGAAGAATTCACGGCAGAACCTGCCATGGAAAGGCCGTGCGGGCGATTGTTCGTTACACCACGGCCGTATCGCGAAGGAACAACCTGCGCTGATCTTCCGGCATTGCGTAACAGTGTTCGGCGGCAGGATAAAGGCCGCTTTCCACGAGATTGACGTATTGCCGGGCGTTTTCCAACAAAGACGCGACAAGATTCAACCGCGGCACAAACTTCGGTTGGCGGGGCGTCTGTTGGAGCAGGTCTTGCAGGACAACCACATGCCCATGGCAAGCCGGGCCGGCGCCGCAGCCGATGACGGGCACTTCGGTTTCATCAACGACGCGCTGGCCGACTTCGGTCGGGACGGCTTCCAGCAGAATCGCCGCCGCGCCGGCGCGTGCGAACGCCTGGGACTGGCGGACGATGTCATTGGCTTCGTCGACGGTGCGGCCTTGGAATTTGTAGCCGCCCATCAGTCCAACCGCCTGCGGCCGCAGCCCCAGATGCGCGACGACGGCCACGCCCGCTTGCGCGAGCACTCGAACCAGATCGATGTGGGCCTCGTTCACTTCGATCTTGATCGCGTCGCAATGCGTCAGCTTGATCATGCGACAGGCATTGTCGATCGCCTGGCTGCCCAGCGACTGGTAGGAGCCAAAAGGCAAATCGCCCATGACCAGGCAATCCGGCGCCCCGCGTTTCACCGCCGCCGTCAGTTCGATCAGGAAATCGAGGGTAATGGGCAACGTCGAGGGATGGCCCAGGATGACGCTCCCGGCGGAATCGCCCACGAGCAGCATCGAGACGCCCGCCTCCTGCATGAGCCGGGCGGAGGTGTAGTCGTAACACGTCAACATCGGCACGCGCTTGCCGGTTTTGCGAGCGGTGCGAAGGTCGTTGACCGTGAAGGGCGTAGGCATGGAATTCATTATATCCCGCGGCGACGGCGTGTGGGATTTTCGTCTGCGAGGTCCGATAAATCCTGCGTCCCGGATTTACGCCGGCTGCGTGGAGTGATGTTCGTGGATGGCGACTTGGTCGTTGGCCTTTAACTGAGCGAGCAGTTGCTTGCCGACCGTCACGTCGAAGACCATGTGGTCATCGGCGATTGACTCTTCATGGACGACGGCGTGGGTTCGGATGAAGCCGATCAGCTTTCCATTCGTGACTTCACACGTCAGACGCACGTCGACCTGCGTTCCGCGGACGGCCGCCAGAACCGCAGCATGCAATTCGCCGAGGCCGGCTCCGGTTTTGGCGCTGATGGCGATGGCGCCGGGATGCAGGGTCTTCCAGAAAGTCGCCTGGTGAGCGCCCTCGTCGGTATCGGTCTTGTTCAGCAGCAGAATCTCGGGTTTTTCTTTGGCCCCGATTTCCGAGAGCACCTCGTGCACCGCCTGGAACTGGACCTGAGCATGAGGGTGGCCGACATCGAGCACGTGCAGCAACAGATCAGCGTGGATGGCTTCTTCAAGCGTGGCCTTGAACGACGCCACCAGGTTGTGCGGCAAATCGCGGACGAAGCCGACGGTGTCGGAGAGCAGCACCTCGGTGCCGCGTTCGATCCGCCAGGCGCGGGTCTTGGTGTCGAGCGTGGCAAACAACTTATCGTCGGCGTAGGTACCGGCAGCCGTCACCGTGTTAAAGAGCGTGCTCTTGCCCGCATTGGTATAGCCCACAATGCCGACCGTGAAATGCTGGCGATTTCGGGCTTCGACCAATCGCGTTTTTCGGTCCTGAATTTTTTCAATGCCCGCGCGAAGTTCGCTGACGCGTTTGCGAACCAATCGCCGATCGGTTTCCAACTGCGTTTCACCCGGGCCGCGCGTTCCCAGGCCGGCTACAGCGCCCGATTGAATGCGCTCCAGGTGGTTCCACATCCGCGCGAGCCGCGGGTAGGTGTATTCCATCTGTGCCAGTTCGACTTGCAGCTTCGCTTCGGCCGTCTGGGCGCGCGTTGCAAAGATGTCCAGGATCAGTTCTGAGCGATCAAGCACCTTGATGCCGGTATCCGGTTTCGAGCCGGCTTCCTTGTTGATCATCCGTTCCAGGGCGCCGATCTGGGCGGGGGAAAGATCATTATCGAACAGCACTACGTTGGCTGAGTGATGCAGGGCCAGCATGGCGATTTCCTTGACCTTGCCGGAGCCGACATACGTGCTCGCGTCCGGGCGTTGCCGGCGTTTCAGCACGCGCGCTACGTCGCGAGCGCCGGCCGTCTTGGCCAGGCTGGCGAGTTCGCCGAGCGGATCGCGCGGATCCGCGCTGGAATCGGGCAAGATCACGCCCACGAGCACCGCTCGTTCCTGAGAAACCGATAATTGCGTTCGCTTCAAATCCGCCAAAGCGTGGAGTCCTTTCGAAGCTATGAGTATAGGCGATCTTTGCCCATTCGCGAGATGCCCGGGGGGGCGAATGGATGCCTGGCCTGCTCAACGCGAGGGCCATCGATCGCTGACGCTGCCGCCCGGCGGCGATTGCGGCCAGCCGAGGCGACCGTCGATCACTTGCGAACGTCGTTGTGCCGGCTACGCTTTCGCGGATGACGACTGAAGCATCGCGTTCGAGCCGGCCCCGAGTTCTCACTGGCGACACGCCGACCGGGCGCCTGCACCTGGGGCACTATGTCGGCAGCGTGGAGAACCGGCTGGCGCTGCAGGATGAATTCGATTGTTTTTTCATCATCGCGAACAAGCACGCCTTCACCACGCGCGCCGAGCAGCCGGCTGACATCCGCCAGTCTGTCATGGAGATTGCCACGGATTATCTGGCCTGCGGCATTGATCCGAACCGCAGCACGATGTTCATCCAGTCGGAAGTGCCCGCCATCGACGAACTGACGTTTTCGTTTTCGATGCTGATTCCGTTCAACCGGGTTATGCGGAACCCGACACTCACGCAGGAGATCAAGGACAAAGGCCTGGGCGACAAGTACCCCTTTGGCTTCCCGCTTTACGCGGTCGGCCAATGCGCAGACATCCTGGCGTTTCGGCCGGAACTGGTGCCGGTGGGGGAGGACCAGATTCCGCACCTGGAACTGACGCGCGAAGTGGCGCGAAAGTTCAATCACGTCTATTGCGGCGTGAGTTCACACATCGATGACCGGGAGCACGTCAAAGCCGGCGGCTTGTTTCCGATCATCCAGCCGAAACTCGGGCGCGTGAAACGCCTCGTGGGTCTCGGGCCGCCGAACGCGGATGGGAACTTGCTGAAGATGAGCAAATCGCTGAACAACGCGATTTTTCTCTCTGACTCCCGCGAGGCGATCGAGAAAAAAATCCGCGGCATGTACACCGACCCGAACCGCTTGCGGGCGACCGATCCGGGCGAGACGAATCCGGAAAAAAACCCGCTCTGGGCACTGCATGAAACCTTCAACACCGACGCGGCCTGGATGGCGGAGCACCGGCAGATGTACGAGCAGGGGAAAGTAGGCGACGTCGTCATCAAGAAGCGGTTGATTGAGATCATCGACGCGCTGGTAGCGCCGATCCGCGAACGTCGGGCGCACTTCGAGCAACGGCCGGACGACGTGATCGATGCACTGCGCGTTGGCACGGCGCGGGCGAATGAAGTTGCTGAAGAAACCCTGGCGCTGGCGAAGCAGGCGATGAAGCAGGATTACTTCCCGCGAAAGCTGTCGATCCTTTAAGTCTCCGCGATTAGTGGGGGATTGCAGGCTCAGGCAGCGTCGCATAGTAGGCGGCCATCGGCGATGGGGCGGGCGTTGCTGGACTGGCGGCTTGGCGCTCGCGGAGGGCCGTGATCAGCCACTTCGCGATCATGGCGTGCAATCCGCAAAGGAGGATCGGCAGAACAAAGTCGCCGATCGTGCCGCCAAACAGGCTCAGCATCGCGCTGGCGAAAAAGAAGAATGCGGCAAGCCCAGCGAACGTGATCGCAACAACAACCCACACCGGCCGACCCAGCCGCAACAGCAGGCCGAGCGTGAGTGAGCAGATCGAATAAACGATGAAGACGCCGGCCATCAGTCGCAACAGCAGCCGCAGTTGATCCGCCGATGAAATCTGCAGCTGGCTCATCAGCCGGCCGATGTCTTCGGTCTTAAATGCGGAATCCCCGGCGAAACTGGTGAGCAGGATCAGCAGCCCGATCAGCAGGGCAAGCCCTCCCAAGGCCAGCATCAGGATGCCGGACCGACGAAGCGAAACGCTCGGCGTCAGGACGCGACTTGGTGCGACGCTGGGAATGTAGGCGGCAGGGGTCATTCGTTAGTCGTTTGTTGCAAAAGTCGCACGATTCCTGCAGCCAATAGGGCGGCGGTTTCGATTCGGAGGATCGTCGGGCCGAGCGTCACCGGCGTCAAGCCGCGTTCGATCATCTGCGCCTGCTCCGCATCGTCCCATCCCCCCTCAGGACCGATCAAGAGCGTCGCCCGAGCGGTCCGATCCAGCGCTTGCGTCAGCGGCTGTGCCCCCGGGCGCGTGGTGAGCACGTACGCAGGCGCAAGATCGGGCTGACTGATCAACGTGGCGAGGGGCGTCAGTCGTTCAATCCGTAAGACACCGGTGCGGCGCGATTGCTTGGCCGCCTCAATGGCGATTCGATCCCATCGCTTGGTCTTTTCACCTTCAGGGTGGACAACGGAACGGGCCGTCCGGAGCGGCACCCATCGGTCGACGCCCACTTCGCTCAATTTCTCGGCGAGCCAGTCCGCGCGATCGCCTTTCGGGACGGCGCTGGCGATCGTCAGCGCCGGCGCGGTTTCTGCCGCGCGGACGCTGAGGATTTCCAGCACAATGACCGGATCAACCTCAATGACGCGGCCAACGCCCGTCGCTCCCGCGTCGTCGAATGCCTGAACCTCGTCGTCGATGCGCAATCGCAGGACATTTCGGGCAT
>JBQCCH010000473.1:0-4852 GCA_051962375.1 Tepidisphaeraceae bacterium | reverse complement strand
AAAATCTCGTCCATCCACGAAAAATCAAACCGCCCCTCTTCCGGCTCCAGCATCGCCCAGGAAAAAATCCCGACCGACACCGCGTTGCAATGCGCCAGCTTCATCAGGCGCATGTCTTCGTCCCACACCTCGGGCGTGTCGATCCACTGCTCCGGGTTGTAGTCGCCGCCGTGGAGCAGATGCGGAAAGTTTTTGACGATCGGAGAATGCTTGTGCATGACGCTCAATGTTACCTACGGAATTGCCTGCCCGACGAACGCCAGGCACTCCATCGCGGACAATCCCCACTGGGCGGAGCCGTTCGTGCTCATCGGCACCGCATCGATCGGGTTCAGCACGGTCGGCCCTTCAAAATGCGTGGTTTTCAGGGGCGGTGATGCCGCCGGGTGCTCGCCCAGCAATTCCGCCCAGGCCCGCTTGGCCATTGCCGGGTCGTTCAGCAGGCGCGCCGCAAAGGCCGTGCAGCGCGCGTGCGTGTCGCGCATGTTGCCCGCCTCCTTGAACGTGCCCCCCAACTCGCGCCGCCGGTCCGCGGCCGTGCCGTTGTACATCCGGCCGTACTGCGCCCACGTCGCCGCAAACTTCGGCGCTTCCTGGCCGTAGGTCAGCACCAGTTCCGTGCACATTTCCGGCAACCCGAAGCAGGTCGTCAGGTGGCTCGCGCTGATCTCTTTGCTTCCGTCGTAAACGATCTCGCCGGTGTCGATGTTCCTCGTCCCGCCACTGGTGTAAAAGCCCAGCGGCAGCTCGCTCACGCCGCGCATCGCCGTCACGATCTTCTTGTGCCAGGCCGGATTGTTGGTGCGTTCCGCCTCGGTGATCCAGGCGGCCATCGCGTTGCCCCAATTCATCGCCCCCAGCACCACCGGCCCACCCTCGGGCGGATCTTCCACGCTGGGCAGCGGCAAGGTCGGCGAGTGCGGCTTCACCTTCCGAGTGATCACGATCTTCTTCTCCGCTTCGATCGCGTGCAGTTGCTCGTGCAGCAAATCCCCCACGCGCTCGTCCGCCGTCATGAAATAATACGGCCGCCGATAAATCGCCGTGCTGATGCGCGACTGCTTGGAGCTGTCCGCCCAGTGCTGCACCCCATGCCGCGTTCCCAGCCCGCGGAATCGGCCCAGGTGGTAAACGTCCACCTCCCCCGTGTGCCGGCACATCGCCTCAGCCAACCGAAACGTGTCGGCCCGGCCGGTGCGCAGGTAGCTCATCCACAGCCACAGGTCGGTCGACAATTCAGAATTGTCCCACGCAAACCCGCCCACGTCATACCGCCACACGTGTCGGTCGTCGTCATAGCTGTGCATGACGTCGCCGTAATCCCAGAAGCCGTACCACGACCGCTGATCGACTTCCCTCACGTATTGCGATAGTTGAAAAGACAACCGGTCTTCGATCCATTTGCGGGTCGGCTGCGATGAATCCGGCAGCGTCCACTGCTGCCCGAAGACGGCCGACTGCAGATAACGCTGCGGCGTGCAGACCACCAGCGGCGGCTTGCGAACCACGTCCGCAAACTCCACCAGCCCTTCACGCGCGGGCGTCGCCGCTTCGATGCGAAGCTGCAATTCGCTCGTCCGCGCGATGCCGTACGGCGTGCCGTAGCCGGGCTCGTAATCTTCGTAGGTGATGTCCAGCCCCTTGTTCTGGTCATCGTACGTGCTCATGCCCATCACATCGTGATACATCCGCAGGTCCATCGCCGGCGCTTCGGGCGACCAGAGCCAGGCCGTCGCCTGGGCGGTTTCGGTCTGCATCCGGCGAAGATCGAGCTGGGCCGGGTGTTTTTCCCAGAAATCGCGCACGCCGAACGAAACGCCGCCGCCGACGCCCCCCACATACGCCACGCCCGCCGCCCGCTTGCCCGCGCCGGCCGCGATCCATCCGCAGCCCGGCTTGGTGCGCTTGCGGATCTGAAACCCGTCCGCCGACAGCTGCGTGAGCGTGTAATCGCCCCACTCCGGGACGAACGCTAATTTTTCCGACACGCGCGGATCCCATTCCGCCAGGGGCGGCGTCGGCTTGCCGGCGATCTGCGCCGCCCGCACGTCGGCGCCCGGATCACGCCGCAGTCCGGTGATCCCGCGCACCGCCTCGGCAAACAGCCCGTGCCCTTCCCCCACGAACCGCACATGCCGGTCGTACGACGGATCGCTCATCGGCACGTTGAACCGCAGGCCGAGCCCGCAGAGGAAGTCTTTCTGCTCGTCGCCGTCGAAAATGAACGTGTGCATCACGCGGATGACATCGGAGCCGGCATAAAAATAGAGCCGCACCGTGAACGGCAGCCACGCCCGGCCGGCCGCGTTTTGGTGCTCGCCGCTGATCCGCACCACCGCCCGCACCGGGCCCGATTGCTCGATCACCGCGTCCTTGATCTGCCCCACAAACGTTTCGCGCCGCACGGCGTCGCCCTCGCTGGGCCCGTCTTGCCGCATGGCCACGAGCTCTGCGGATTGAAGCGTCACGCGGCCGTTCCGCTCGACCGAGCGAATCAGCGAAGTCGCCGATCGTCCGACCACGCAGCGGATGATGCCGGTGGAAATCTCCAACGTGTCATCGGCTTGCCGGGTGGTGATGCGATTCGTTCCCACGTCCGCGGGCGTGCCCGGCTGCAATTTGAACGTGCGTGAGGCGCCCGCGCCGGGCGGAATCGCCACGGCGAGCCATTTCATCGACCCATCCGGCCAATACGCCAGCGGCCAGGTCTGCGCGGGCACGCTATTGTTCTTGTCATTCACCAACTCCAGCGTTTGGCCGGCCGGCGATTCACCCTTGGCGAAGGGCACGCCCCATGTCGTGCCGGTGAGCGTCGCCGGCGTTTCCGATTCCAGCCAATGAAACGATCCCGCATCCTGCGTGGGCTGCGTCGTGGCGGGGGCGGGCGCGGCGAACGACCGCTCCTGCCAGGCCGGCAATCCCGCCGCCACGCCCAATGCGATCGCGCCCTGCATCCATTCTCGCCGACTGATCTCCGCCATCTTCAATCCTCCGCCGGGGTTCTCGTTCTAGCATGGTAATTCATGGAAATCCATCCTAGTTTCTCATATAATTACCGCACCATGAACCTCGCGTTGAAGCGTCGCCGCATATTGGGGGCTCTCGTGCCCGTTCTCACCGCCCTGGCCGCCGGGACCGCCTTGGCGGATTCGCCCCGACAATTCGTCTTCGGCACCGGCCCCGCGCCCGAAGGCGCGACCCGCGTCACCGCCGACACCACCTACACCCCCGCCGCCGGGTTCGGGCTGGAGCCCGGCGCCGGCGTCGCATCCTCCGCGGCCGGCCTCACCGGGACCGACTTCCTCTTCTCCGTCAAAGTGCCCGAAGGCAACTATCGAGTGACGATCACGCTCGGCGATCCCAACGCCGATTCCGACACCGCCGTCAAAGCCGAGTCTCGCCGGGTCGTTTTCCCGCTGACCCACGTCGCGAAGGGCCAAACCCGCCAACTCGTCGCCACCCTCAATACCCACACGCCCCGCATCGACGACCAATCCGCCGTCCACGTGCTGCCGCGCGAAATGACGGCGGCCATCAAGTCGTGGGATGACAAGCTCACGCTCGAATTCCTCGGCAAACACGCGGCCGTGCAGGGCGTGACGATCGAAAAAGACGACCACGCCATCACGCTGTTCATCGCCGGCGATTCCACCGTGACCGATCAACCCGTCGAGCCCTGGGCCGCCTGGGGGCAGCTGCTGCCGCAGTTTTTCAATTCGAACGTCGCCGTCGCGAACTACGCCGAATCGGGTCGCACGTTGCGGAGCTTCAAGGGGGACCTTCGCTGGGCGAAAATCCTCAGCCAGGTGAAGCCCGGCGACTACGTCTTCATCCAGTTCGGCCACAACGACATGAAAGAAACCGGCCCCGGCGTCGGCCCGTATACCACGTTCAGCCAGTCGCTCCGCAACTACATCGACGACGTCAAAGCCAGGAAAGCCACCCCCGTCGTCATCACCCCGATGCATCGCCGACGCTTCAAGGGGAACGAAATCCAGGAAACCTTCGGCGACTACCCCGATGCCATCCGCAAAGTCGCCTGGCAGGAGGGCGTCACCCTCATCGATCTGCACGAGATGAGCAAACCCCTGTACGAAGCCTTCGGCCCAGACAAATCCACCCAGCTCTTCGTCCACTTCCCGGCCAATTCGTATCCCGGGCAGACCAAGGCGCTCAAGGATGACACGCATTTCCGTGCGTTCGGCGCCGACCAGATCGCCCGGTGCATCGTGCAGGGCATTCGCGATCAAAAGCTGCCGATCGCCGCCGACATCCGCGAGGATGTGCCAACCTTTGATCCTTCAAAGCCCAATGATCCGGCCAAATACGACCTGCCCGAAAGCAAGCCGAGCCAGATCGTGAAGCCCGAAGGAAGCTGAACATCGCCGCGATCGCATCGAAGCAAAAAGAACCGGGAGCGCCGCAACGCTCCCGGTTCTTTTTTTGTCCTGACCTGCTCAGCCCGTTTGCCTACCGGCGCCGCCGGCCCGCCAGGGTGATCAATCCCAGCGCCGCCAGTGACAACGACGCGGGCTCCGGTGTCGCCGCCGGCGTCACGTTCAGCGTGAACGTGCCGGGCGCGCCGAAGGTGTCGATCGCGCTGGAGGCATTGGTCAGATATTGTCCAACCGGCGTGAACGTGTAGCTCCCGACGCCGATCGCCGACGTGTTCAGCGTGTACGACACGACGGCCGACGAGTTGGCCGGGTAATCGCCGCTCAGTGCCGAATCGAACAAGAGCGTCACCGCTGGGGAAGACGAATCCACCGCGGTGCCGGCCGTCGGCAGCTGCAGAACGTCGGCGGCGGTGAACGGCGTGCCCAGTGCCACGCTCCCCGCCCCATACGTCACC
>JBQCCH010000472.1:0-9009 GCA_051962375.1 Tepidisphaeraceae bacterium | reverse complement strand
TGGGAATCGATCCGACAGACCTGAAAAGCGACGAATGGACCGACGGCTACAGCGTTGTCTTCGGCGTGGCGAGTGGCGGCCGCGAAGAATTGTGTCGCGCGCTGCGACAGTATCAGCTGGCCGCTCGCGTGTACGACACTGCGGACCAGATGATCGTGGTAAACACCTGGGGTGACCGGAATCGCGACACCAAGCTCAACGAAGCGTTCGTTCGCAAAGAAATGACCGCCGCCGCCGACCTCGGGGCAAGCCATTTGCAGTTGGACGACGGCTGGCAAAGCGGCCGTAGCGGAAACTCGGCCTTTGCCGGCGGCACGTTTGACGGCATCTGGGACCGCGACGACTACTGGTCGCCCCACCCGCAAAAGTTTCCGGCCGGCTTAAAGCCCCTGATCGAGCTCTCACAACAACTATGCGTCGAGATCGGACTCTGGTTCAACCCGTCGAAGGAGAATGACTTCGCCCACTGGCGCGACGACGCCGAGCAGATTGTGCGTTTGCACCGTGAGCACGGGATTCGCCTGTTCAAAATTGACGGCGTCGACATCCCGTCCAAAGCCGCCGAACGCAACCTCAGCCAGATGCTGGAGTATGCCTTATCGAAAAGCGATCGCGCGATCCGATTTAACCTCGACGTCACCGCCGGCCGCCGATTCGGCTATTTTCTTTTGAACGAGTACGGCAACAAGTTCCTCGAGAACCGGTATACGGATTACCAGAGCTACTACCCGCACTGGACGTTGCGGAACTTGTGGCAGTTAGCGAAGTACCTGCCGCTGCAAGGCATCCAGTCGGAGTTCTTGAATGTCTGGCGGAACCGGGATCGCTACCCCGCTGACGACCCGCTGTCGCCCTCAGCCGTCGGATTCGCTTATGCCTTCGCGTGCACCTTGGCCGCGCAACCGCTGGCGTGGATGGAAGCGTCGGCCTTGCCGGAAGCAGCCAAGTGCGTGTTCCCCCTGATCCGACAATACCGTTCGGTTCAGGATGCCTGGCACCGCGGGCAGATTCTTCCGATCGGCGAAGAGCCTTCGGGATTCACGTGGACCGGATTCGAATCCTGCCGCGAGGATGGCGGATTTGTTCTCGTGTATCGCGAGCGCCACCCCGATGCGGCCGCCGACCTGAAACTGTGGGCCGCCGGGCAAAAGCCGATGCGGTTCACGCACGTCCTCGGAACCGGAGAGGACTTTACCGCGACGCCCGATGAAGGCGGCCGCGTACGTTTTAACCTCGATCAGCCCATGTCGTTCGGACTTTACCGCTACGACGCCGACTGAGCGCAGTGGAGTGACCATGATGCATTGCCGAAAAAAGACATTGGCCGCCGCCGTTTTGACGTTTACGACGGTTGCCGGAACAGCCAATACGGGCTTCGCCAAGGCTCCATCGACCCTGACCGCCGCACAGGCGTGGCAGGTGCCCCCGGTTTCGCCCGAATTCCGTGCTCGATGGGCGGCGCGGATGCAGCAGCGACTGCGCCTTTTCTTCACCAGCGATAGCCTTGACCAACTCCGCCACGACATCACCGGTCCTAAGAAGCAGCTGTGGCAGGACTTCATCGCGTCAGCCGACGCGGCGGCCAGACGCAAGCCGCACAAGTACGACGCCAACGAAGGCGAGCAGCTTTACCAGCGCGGCGTCGGTGACGATATGGCGACCCTCGCATTCGCCTACGGCGTGTCGAAAGACAAAAAATACCTCGACGCGGCAGTCGTTTTTGCCAAGGCCAGCTGCGCGTATCCGACCTGGGGCATCGACAGCGCGACCAAAAAGCCCGCGACATTCGGCCTGTCGTACGGGCACCAGCTTCTCGGCCTAGCCATGCTCTACGACCTGGCCGCCGACGATTTGGATGTGGCCACCCGCGAATTAGTGCATCGTACCCTCGTCGAGCGCGGCCAAAGCGTCTATGACGCTTACCTGCCGACCGTGCACCCGTTTCTGCAGAACCATACCTGGATCAACAGCACCGGCCTGTTGGCCGCCGCTCTGGCGACGGGGCCGGACAACCCGAATGCGATTCAATGGGCCGCTATGGCGACGCATATCCTGCAGACATCGAACAAAATGCTGTCGCCCGACGGCGCCAGCCAGGAAGGCGTCGGCTATTGGCAATACGGCGTGACATTCCTGATCAACCTGATCGAACTCTCTCGCGGTCTGGTGACTGAAGACCTGTTCAACACACCATTCTGGCACGCGACGGCCGAGTATCCACTGTACATGTCGATCCCGCGCGGCAGTTGGACCAAGCCGACCAATCCAAGCGTCGGCGGAACGATGCCCGTCGATTTTGCGGATTGCCCGCGCTATAACTGGTCGGGCCCAGACCACATCCTCCGATTGCTCGCGGCCCACAACCGAGACGGCCTGGCGCAAGGTCTGGCAGATGCGGTGGTGCGGGCGGGTTGTCGGTCGGCCGCCTCCTGGCAAACCGTTCTATTCGCCGATCCGTCTGTTCCGGCAACCCCGATCGACCAGAGGCCGACACTGCATACGTTCACCAACTTCGGCATTGTTTCGGCCCGCAGCAGTTGGGCCGACGATGCCTCGCTGGTGGCGGCCAAATGCGGCCCGACGATGGGCGTGTTTGCCCAGACCGAATTTCCCGGCCTGATCCAGCAAGGCGATCTCGGGCATACGCACGGCGACGCCGGCCAGTTCGCGATCTTTGGCGACGGCGAATGGCAGATCCGCAACGCCGGCTACGTCCCGCGACGGGCGGAGTACCACAACATCCTCCTCGTCGACGGTAAAGGCCAAATCGGACAGAAGCCCACCTACTTTTCCCCCTTTCCGCTCCCGCCGAAGATGCCGACCATCAAGGCCGAATCGACGCCCGATGTTGATTTCATCACCGCCGATGTGACCAACGCCTACGACGCTTCGCTCGGCGTCACGCAAGCGGTGCGGCACCTGATGTTCGTCAAGCCGAACGTGCTGATCGTCGTGGATGACATCGCCCTCTCCCAGCCGCGAAAGCTGGAATTGCTCTTCCACCCGGAAAATATGCCGAAGAAGGTGAGTGAATCGACCTACACCTCCCACGGCGAGCATTCGACACTGCGGGTCGACCTGCTGACCCCTGACGGCGTTGCCTTTGAAGCGGGCGATCAGACCATCGCCGGCCGGCACCAGAACGAGAAGGGACGGACGTACCCTGTGCTAACCGCATCGAAACAGGCTTCGCAATGGCGCAACGTCGTGGCCTTCAGTTGGGCAGAATCAGGCAAACAACCTGCGACAGTGACAATGACCCGAAACGATTCGAAGGCGACGAGCTTCGAGATCAACGGTCACCCGATTTCTCTGCCGTGGGAAACGCAAAGCAGCCGCTGACTGCCGCCGCTGCGGTTCAATAACTCATGCGAGAGTTAGTCATCCAAGACCAGATCGACGACGTCTCCGCGCTCTGTGAAGCGCCAGCCATCGCCACGGCTGACACAGACCGACGGTTCTGGACGGTTGGAACCCTAACTTACACCGCAACCGGGCTTGTCTCGCTATTTTGCTGGCTTCTGATCGGTGACTTCGCGTTGAGTCTGCGGGATAAGTCAGTCGGGCAGCTGATCGACAAATTCCTTCTCGTTCAGGGCGCCAGCAACACGACCAAACATTTGTTGACCGGCACCATTCCGGTGACCATTGCCCTCATCCTAGTGCCGATCATCAGTTACCGATCGGACCGAACGCGCAGCCGGTGGGGCCGAAGAATACCGTATTTGCTCATTCCAACGCCCATTGCCGGCTTGGCGATGATCGGCATCGCCTATGCACCCCGAATCGGACTGTGGCTTTACCATATTACCGGTCACGTCGTCCCGCCGGCCACACCCGTGGACACTGCGGCTCACGCGTACACGTTAGGCGTCTTCGCCGTGTTGTGGACGATCTTCGAAGTTACCGTCATAGTGTCCGGTTCGGTGTTCGGGGGGTTGATCAATGACATCGTTCCACCGAACTTGCTCGGCAGATTTTTTGGCCTGTTCCGGGCCGTTTCGCTATGCGATGGCATTATTTTTCAACACTTTCTCTTTAAGCACGCGGCCAATCACTTCTCGCTCCTATTCGTTTTCATTGGATCCATATTCGCGGTCGGTTTTGTGCTGATGTGCTTCATGGTTCGCGAGGGGCGATACCCCCCTCCTGAGACGACCAACGCTGGATCCGCGGTCGGTTGGCGTGGGCCGATCTGGGATTATGCGCGTGAGTGCTTCAATGACCGTCGCCACGTTTTGATTTTCGCGATGCTTGTGTGCGGCAGCATGATGCTGCGGCCATTCAATGAGTTCAGCTATCGCTTTTCACAACAACTGAAGGTGTCCGACGCCGACTACGGCAATCTCAACGCCATCGCATTCGCTGCCTCGTTTGTACTGACGCTGCCACTCGGCATGTTGGTCGATCGGTTCAACCCCGTACGTGTTACGATGGGTGCGATTGCCTTTTTTCTGCTTGCGATCACGTGCAGCTCAGTCCTCGTCGTTGACGCGCATTCGTTCAAGATCGCCTTCACCCTGCTGGTCATCAGCGCGGGCGCTTATTACACCTGCAGCGCGTCGCTGGGCCAGCGTTTATTTCCGAGAGACAATTTCGCTCAGTTCGCCGCCGCCACTTCCGTCATTCTTCAATTGACCCTGCTTGCCTACAGCCCATTGATGGGCCTGGTCATCGATGTTTCCGGAAAACAGTACATCCTCGCCTACTACACGGCAGCCATCTTTTCTCTGGCAGCACTTGTTTTGATCGTGATAATCGGCGGAGCGTCGCGAAAGGACGCAACCGCAAAAGCACTTGGTTATTCTCTCGCGAACGATGATGGGTGATCTCATGCACTTTCAACGGCATTCTTCTTTATTGCTGTTCTTAACCTGCGGGTTGGCACTGACGGGTGCATCGGCGGTGGACGCGCCATCGTACCAAGCACGATTGAGCCTCAGCTCTATGCACGGCGGGCGTGAAGTGGTGCTTGCCAAACCTTCAATTCTCTTGCGCATGGGCCAACCCGCAACGGTATCCGTCGTGGGAGACAACGCCGTCTACCGCTTTGACGTTATTATTGAACAACAAGGCGAAAGACATGTAGCCGATGCCAAGGCCGTGCTGACGCAAGGCAAGCGTGTACTCATCGCACCGCATCTTTCGACAGAAGTCGGCCATTCCGCATCGGTGACTGCCGGCGATTTTAAGTTCTCGGTAGACGTGCAAGACAACGTCGACCGTTGAGCCGCCGGCCCTGCAACGCAAGAGCAGGCATTCGCCGACTGCTCCAGCACCCACGTGAGCAGGATGTTGCTCAGCGGCATCGGCCTCAGCAGATCTAGCCTTCAACATTCCGACCGCGTACCGGAAACGCATTTATGACGACAGCCAATTCTCAAACATCTCATCCGTCCGCGGTCAAAACGCGGCTCGGCGTGACCACCGATCAATACTGTGCCTTCCGCCGTGACGGCTTTATCGTCATGCGGAATGTCCTCTCGATCGAAGAGGTAGCCGAACTCAAGCAACACACCGAGGACCTGATGCAGGGCCGCCTCCCAGAGCAGCAGGGCAAGGTCGCCAGCCGTCCGCTCAACGGCTCTGGCGTGGACGTCACCGAGTTTGGTGAGCCACCAGCACACCTTTCTCCCGATGAAAAGGCCAACTTCTTCCTTCGCATACACATGCTTCACCGCAAGCTGGCGCTGCACGAGCGTTACCTGCTGCACCCGCGCGTGCTGGACGTTCTCGAAGTGCTGATTGGTCCTGACGTGATGGCATTGCAAACGATGCTATTCCTCAAACCCCCTGGTTCTGCCGGTCAGGGCTGGCATCAGGATAGCTACTATATCCCCACCCTGCCCGATACGCTCTGTGGCGCGTGGATCGCCATCGATCGCTGCGATGAGTACAACGGCGCCATGTGGTTTGCCAAAGGCAGCGGTGTCGAACCGGTCTATCCGCCCTGTCCTGAGGTCGGCTATGGCTTCGGAGACAAATTGCTTGATGACACCCGTTACGTCCGCGGAGCCAGCAATACCGACGACACGAAGAATACCCTCTCGCAGGTGGCTGATCGGTACGATCAGGTCTTGGTTTGCGCCAACCCCGGCGACGTCGTCTTCTTTAACGGCCACGTCTTGCACCGTAGCAAACAGAACATCACCCCAGACCGCTATCGCCGCAGTTTCGTGAGTCACTATGCTAACGCACGCAGCTTCACGCAATGGGGCAGCGAAAACGCCGAACAGGGCTCCGTCGGATGCAGCAACGGCAGCCACATCCTTGCTCGAGGCGACACCCACCTGCCCTTTTCTTTGCCCAAGTTCGGCACGCCATGCTCAGCGATGTTACCTGCCGAAGAACGCGGCCTGGATGCCTTATACGCAGCCCGTGTGATCGCCAATCATAAGGGCGGCTTAATGGGATGCGCGATCGCCGACCCCACCGCTGCGGACGATGACTAGAGCGTTCTCCGTTAGTGTAAAGCGGCTACGCGCGAAGCGACTTTCGCCTGTCGATCCTGGCTGCGGACGGCTGTTAATATCTCGCCAGGAACGGTGCTTTGCAGCTTGGCGAACTGGGAGAGATTGCGGCGCAGGCGGCTCGCGCGGGGCCGGCAGTTCATCGCCGGTCCGTTCAACATAGCCCCGGACAGACGCTCATTCGCAACGATCCGGAGCCCCTCGCAATGGCGGCGTGATCGTGCTCGCATGGAGTTGGACCGCGCACCGAGCCACCGATTCCAATCCAAACATCCGCTTTTTTTAGCGTTAGTCATACGATTGACTTCTGGTACACTCCGGTGGACTGGCGGTCGGTGTGACACCTGCCAGGCGGAGGCGATGTGATGAGTTCGGGTTCTTCGGTTGCGACGCCCAATGTGCTGTTGATCACCAGTGATCAGCATCACTGGATGGCGATGGGCTCGCGCAGCGAGCAGATTCGTACGCCGCATCTTGATCGCCTGGCTCGCAGAGGGATCGACTTTACGCGTGCTTATTGTCCGAATCCGACCTGCACACCCACCCGCGCGTCTCTCATCACCGGCCAATGGCCCAGCGTCCACGGGGCTTGGACGCTCGGCACGCAACTGCCGCCCTCCGCGCCGACCTTGGGTCAGTTGCTTCATCAACGCGGATATGCCACCGGTCTCATCGGCAAGGCTCACTTTCAGCCGTTGGCGTCAACGTCCGATCGGCCCAGTGTGGAGTCGTACCCCTTGCTGCGCGACTTGGATTATTGGCGCACGTTCAATGACCGGTGCACGCCCTGGTATGGATTTGATCATGTGGAAACCTGCCGAAACCATGCCGATGAAGGGCACGTGGGTCAGCACTACGCGATCTGGCTGGAAGAGCGCGGCCTCCACCGGTGGCGGGATTATTTTCAGGTCCGGGCCGATGGGATCAATGACACGCCGACGGATGCATCGCTGGCGCCCATGATCATGGCCGGCCCCGGTTACGGTTGGCGGATCGACATGCATTGGAAGCTGCCGGCGGAATTGCACTACACGACTTGGACGGCCGAGCGTACCAATGCGTTCATCGCCGCCCAACACGACGCGAAGCGGCCCTGGTTCTGCTGGAGCAGTTATCACGATCCGCATCCGCCGTATTGCGTCCCCGAGCCGTGGGCGTCGATGTACGACCCGGCCGATATGGATTGGCTGGTCGGCGAAGCGCATTCGATGGATGACATGCCCCCGCCGCATCGGTGGGCCCGCCAACCCGGGGCGAATTTCGGAGCACTGAATGAAGACGGCTTCGGCAGCCACGGATATCACCCGCACACGGGGTTGACGCGCGACCAGCTCCGAGAGGCGGCCGCTATTTATTGCGGCATGATCAGCTTCATGGATGACCGCATTGGCACGACGCTCGACTTGCTGGAGCGCACGGGGCAGCTTGACGATACGCTGATTGCCTTCACCAGTGACCATGGCCACTTTTTAGGCCACCACGGGTTGGTGGCTAAGGGACCGTTTCATTACGAGGATGTGGTGCGCGTGCCGATGATTGTCGCCGGGCCCGGGCTGCCGCGGGGGGTAAGAAATGAATCGCCGCAGACCCTGGTCGATCTGCCCGCCATGTTCGCAGCCGCCGCAACGGGCAGCGTGCCGATGTGGATGCAGGGGCGCGACCTGCGAGCACGTTGGTCATCGGGCGGCGGAAGGGATGCCGTCATTGTTGAGAATCACCACAACGGCGCGGCCGTTCATCTTCGCACGCTGATCACGGCCACACACAAGCTCACGGTCTATCGCGATCGACCCGATTGGGGCGAATTGTTTGATTTGGTCGCCGATCCGGGGGAGCGGGTGAATCTTTACGATCGTGATCCGGCGTTACGGGGATCGATGTTGAGAAGATTCATGCAGGCCGAACTGGAGCGAGAACCGACGCCCCAGCCAAGGGTCAGCGGTGCGTGATCTGCGTCATCGGGCGCGCGGCATCACGCGTTCGCGAAGCCCGTCGCGCCAGGCCTCGGACGATTGATTGTGACGCGGTAGCGTTGCAACGCGCAGCCCGCTGGTTTCCGGTCGCTCGTGATCGGCGTACCACGACTCAAGGCGGCGGAGAAGCTCGATCCGCAATCCTGCATGGGCAGCATCATAGATCGCGCGGGTTTCACCGGGATCGGTTCGCAGATCGAACAATTCATCCGGCCCAAACGGCTGACGGCGCACCAGCTTTGCGTCTGGCGTGCGGATCATCCGTAGATCGCCGTATTCGCCGTAGCGTGTGTCATCCCATCCCGCATCTTCGCCGTTCAGGATCGGCAACACGCTGCGGCCCGGATAGTTTCGGTGTGCCGGCGCTTGGATACCGGCCAGGTTCAGCACGGTCTGGAACAGGTCATAATGATCGACGCAGCGATCGACCGTCACCCCCCTTGGAATCCGCGGCCCAGCCATCAGCAGAGGCACGCGCAAACTGACATCGAGCATGTTCAACGGGCGCGTGCTGTTTCCTTTTCCGAAAAACCCGTTCTGCCCGAGCGAGCAGCCATGGTCAGACA
>JBQCCH010000471.1:0-2255 GCA_051962375.1 Tepidisphaeraceae bacterium | reverse complement strand
GGCGGGCCGTAGTGCTCGGTGTGCCATTGGGTAATGCCCGGATTGCCGTACATGTGCTTTTCGTACCACTCGCTCCCGTGGGCGGGGACGGCATACAGGCCCCAGTGCATCATGAGCCCGAACTTGGCGTCGCGAAACCACGCGGGCACTTGGTAATGAGACTTGATCGAATCCCACGTGGGGTGAACCGGCCCGGCGGGCAGATCGGGTTTGGCGGCCGCGGCGGCGGCGACTTCCTGCGGCGTCGCGGGCGGCGGGACCTGCCCCAACGCCACCCCCCCGGCCGCTGCCATCAGACCCAACGCCCACGCCATCGAACGCCCGCACGCCGTCGCTCCGCTCGCCATCGTGATCCTCCAGATTGAACCGAATGTTACAGCCGCCGGAGGAATTACCATACAATTTGCACGCAATTTTACCAAGTTCATGGTCGACGCCGGGGCGGCGGTAAAGTAGAATTCCGCGAACAGGATCAAGCATCTATGACACGTGAGTTAACGGTAGCATTAGTAGGTATCGGGGGTTACGGCGAGACGTATCTGTCCACGCTCCTGCACCCACCGATGGACGCCCAGTTTCGTTTTGCGGCCGCGGTCGACCCGTTCGCCAAGACCGCGCGGCGCAGTGCCGAAATCGTCGCACAGAATGTGCCCATTTTTGAGTCGCTCGCCGCGATGTACGCCGAGGTGAAGCCCGATCTGGTGATCCTGGCGAGCCCCATCCAGTTTCACGCGGAACAGATCACGACCGCCCTGAAGCACGGGAGCCATGTGCTGAGCGAAAAGCCGCTGGCCGCGACGGTCGAGCAGTGCCGCGAAGTGCAGCGCGTTCGCGATGAGGCCGGCCGGTTGGTGGCGGTGGGCTTTCAATGGTCGTTCTGCCCGGTGATCCACTCCATCAAGCGGGATATCCAGGCGGGCCGATTCGGTCGGCCGAAGCAGTTCAAGACGATGGCGCTCTGGCCGCGCGACGAGCGGTACTATTCGCGCAACCGCTGGGCCGGCCGCAAGTACGACGACCAAGGCCGCCCCGTGTTCGACAGCCCCGCCAACAACGCCTGCGCCCATTACCTGCACAACATGTTCTACATGCTCGGCAGCGAACCCGGCACCAGCGCTAGCCTGGCCGATGTGACGGCCGAACTCTACCGGGCGAAGAACATCGACAACTACGACACCGCCGCCATGCGGTGCGTCACGCGCGACGGCGTGCCGTTGCTGTTCATCGTCTCGCACGCGACCAAATCGTTTCAAGGCCCCGTCCTGCATTACGAATTTGAGGACGCCACGATTCATTTCTCCGATGGCGCCGGCGAAGAATTCGTCGCCCGGTTCAAGAACGGCAAAGAGCACAGCTACGGCGCGCCATCGCCGTCGAATAACCCGACGAAGCTGCTGCGCACGCTGCACGACATTCGCGAGAATACGCCGACGCTCTGCAGCGTGGAGGCCGCGATCCCCCACGCCGAGGCGGTCGCCCGGGCGGCGGCGGTCACCGAGATCGTGACGATCCCGCGCCAGTACCTGCACACGATCGGCGAAGTCGGCTCGCGATTGACCTACGTGGAAGGAATCGACGCGGTCTTCAAGACGTGCTACGACCAGGGGCGTTTGCCCAGCGAAGTGAATTGCCCGTGGGCCGTCCCCAGCGCCGCGGCGGTATAGCCGTCGGGCGCCGAGGCGTCTTTTTTCAATCACGAAAAAACCGCGGGCAGGCCGCTCAAGAGCGCCTGCCCGCGGTTTTTCATTAACGTCGGCGCCTGATATCGGCAGCTCAGTGCGTGGCGGCCGCCGTAAGATGCACCTCGGCTGCGGTCAATCCATCAGCGGTGACGCGCAACGTGATCGGCCCCGTCGCACCGGCGCGCGTGCGGACGATCGTCAGCGCCAGCCCATTGAACGCGGCCCGATCGGGAGAGGAAAACGTCGTGTGATCGGTCGGATCGCCGTTGTCGGTCGCCACCAGATCGGCCGGGCCGGTGATCGAAAAGTGCAGGCCCGGGTGGGAGCGCGGCACCATTCGCCCCTCTGCGTCGGCAACGGTCACCGTGACGAACGACAGGTCTTTGCCGTCGGCCGCGATCGATGCCCGATCCGGCGCGGCCAGCAATTGCGTGGCCGCGCCGGTGGTGGTGACAGTGTCGGTCGCCCACTCTTTGCCGTTCTTGTAGGCGATGACCTTCAGTTCGCCCGGCTCATATTTCACATCGTCCCACCGCAGCCGATATTCCAGCGGCCCCTTCTTCTTGCGGCCGA
>JBQCCH010000470.1:0-9259 GCA_051962375.1 Tepidisphaeraceae bacterium | reverse complement strand
ACGATGAAGCTGGGCGGCTGGCGGACCAAGAGCTACCCGATCGAGATCCTGGTGGACAATCAGGTGGTCTTCAAGGGCGACACCGAGCGCAGCCTGGGTTATGTCACGATCCCGCTCAAACCCACGGCCGGCAACTCCGTGACGATCCAATTGATCGGGGCGACGCAAAACAAGGAAGAGGAAGCGATCACCGAAATTACCGGCAAAACGCAGGAAGCGGGGACGGCCAATCCGAAGGAAGGCAAAGGCACGCTCACGCTGGTGGAAGTCGAACTTTACGGTCCGGTGTCGGCGGCGTCGCGGTAATCGGTTTTCCCGCGCCGCCTGCGGGATCGGCGCAATAAACCGGCGCAATAAAAAAGCCCGGCAGAGCCTGCCGGGCTTTTTTTCGATGACCCCAAGGGGATTCGAACCCCTGTCGCCGCCGTGAAAGGGCGGTGTCCTGGGCCTCTAGACGATGGGGCCAGCCTCGCTTTGAACGCGGGATTTCATCCCCGCGCGAGGGGCGACACAATACGCGAAGCCGCCCGTTCGGTCAACCGCGCGGCATTTCCCTGTCGTTGGCGCGTGCTTGCCCCTGAAAACCCCCTCGACCCGTGCGAATCGGCTTAAGCCGGGCCTGCTTCGGGCCGATGAGTTGAAAAATCGGACGCGCTGCCATCAACCTGGGGGAATTTTTGAAACAATCGAAACACCCATACCGATTTCTTGCTGTGTCCCCGGTCGATCGGCTCGAACCGCGCCGCCTGATGACGGGCAATGTCGCGCCGGTGGTGAATCTGGATGCCGCCGCCCCCGCGATGGAAGGCACCGCCTACCAGCGGCCGTTCGATCCCTATGACCCGAACGGCGACCGGGTCACCGTCTCGCTCAGCGGGGCGCCGGCATGGCTCAGCGTGGTGTCGCCCAACGCCACGCACAATGCGCGGCTGATCGGGAATGTGCCCTTCGGGTTGATCGGCTCGGTCCGGTTTACCGTCACGGTCAGCGACGGATCGCTGAGCTCGTCCGAGGTGTTTACGCTGAAGATCGCAGCCAATCCCGCGGCGGTTGATGGGCAGGGCGTTCTGCACTTGGGCGGCACGGATTTCAAAGACGGCGTTCGCGTCTGGCGACACGCCCCGGGCGAGTTTCGCGTCTACAGCGATTACCGCACGTACAACATCCATGCCACGGTCCGGTCGATTCGCTTCGAAGGACTCGGCGGGGACGATTACTTCACGGCCAACGTCGGCGCGATTCCGGTCTTCGCGGACGGCGGCGCTGGCAACGACACGCTGGAGGGATCGGCCGGCAATGACACGCTGCTGGGCGGGGACGGAAATGATGTCATCGACGGCCGCGCCGGGCGGGATTCCCTGTACGGCAATGCGGGGGATGACCGGCTGGCGGGCGGTGCGGATCGGGACACGCTGTTCGGCGGTGCCGGGCGCGACATCCTCGACGGCGGCGCTGGCCGGGACATTCTGCGCGGCGAAGCGGGGCAAGACCTGTTCTTCGCGAGCGACGGCGCCGGCGACCGGGTCATCGGCCTGGCCGGCCAGGGAGATCGCGCGTGGTTTGATCGGAAGGATCGACTCACCGACGTGGCCCTGATGACGGCGGCCTGATGATGGTGCCGTGATGATGGAGATCGATGCGTTGCCGGCGTGAATTCGGTCGGCGGTGCGAATGCCGATACACTCGGGCGCATGCTGCAGTTCTACAAGTTTCGCCAGGAATTGTTCGGGCCCGTGCCGGCGCGCGAGGTGTATCAGAAGCGCGGGGCGGGAAAGGGTTGGCCCGAAGAGTGTCCGCCGCTGCGGGCGGCCAATGCGTTCGGCTATGACATCCTGGCGAATTTCGACGTCACCTTCCTCAAAAAACGCGATGGCACGTGGAGCGTGGAGCAGGATCGGGTGATCGAATCGGATTTCGACTGGTCGCCGGACGAAGAAACCGACGGGCACCCGCTCACGCAGAAATACGCCTGGTTCTGGGAGAAGGGCCAGACGATCCCGCACCCGATCACGGACAACGTCTTCGCGCAGATTCGCAATCAGGTGAAGGTGAGCTCGTTCCTGTTTTTGAAGACCGACCCGAACGAACTGCTGCTGATGACGGAAGTGCCGAACCAGTGGCGGCCGTTTCGGGTGTGGAGCGCGATCGTGGATACCGACTGGTACCCGGCGAGCTATCCGTGGCACGCGGTGCTGGAACTGGATCCCGCGCAGAAAACAATCACGATCGCCAAGGGCGAGCCCATCTGCCGGGTGATTCCGGTGCGGCGCGATACGTATTTTGCCCAGCAGATGTCGCCGGAGGGGTTTGATGAATTGTTCCAGCGGTCGCAGCGCTGGCTGAGCGTGCACGGCAAGCGAACGGACGAGGCATCGACGATCGACATCACGCGGACGTACGTGAAGCAGCAGATTAAATCGAAATTCGTGACGCTGGATTAATGCGCGGCCTGATGTTCACGGCTCCAGGCGACGCGATTGGCGCGAGCAGCCGATCGCCGTCGCGAACAGTCCGAGCAGGGCGGCGACGCCGTTCATGGGCATGCCGGAAGGGCGCACGGTCGGCATCGTCAGGTGATACCAGGCGGCGAGCGCCGCGTAGACGCCGATCACCAGGGCGATCCCGATAATGCTGGCGTACACCGCGCTGTTGAGCCAGGTGGATGCCAGCCACGCGATGCCGAATCCGCCGATCGCGCTGCTGAGCATCGTGAGAATCACGTTCAGGTCATTGCTCCAACTGAGGGGCGAGCTTCGGGCGAGGCCGTCGAAGAAAAGGAAGCTTGCGATCGGCGGGAGCATGAGGGCGAGAAAAATCGTTGCGGAGGCGGCGAGCTTCGCGCCGATCCATCGGCCGCGCGAGACGGGGAGGGTGGCGAGAAAATCGCTCCAGCCGGATTGACGCTCCAGCGAAAACCCTGCCCCACCGAGGGCCGGCGCGACCACGGCCGACGAGGAGAGGCAGGCGGCGCTGATGGCCGACAGCAGCGTCATCAGGTCGCTCGTTGGGCGCGGCCGATCGGACATCAGGTACGCGATGCCCCCGAACGCCAGCAAGACGACCCAAAAGCCGACCGCGGTCAAGAAAATCGGGAACAACAGGCGCAAGTCCTTGCGATAGAGCATGCTCATAAGGTGGCCTCGGTTTGCGAGCGGATGGAGTCTTTGAAGAGATCGTCGAGATTGATGTCCATGATCTCGATGTGTTCATTGACGGCGGCCTGGCGGAGCTGCGCGAGCGTGTGGGGCGTTGGGTCTTGCAGCGTGAGGAGCGACTCCCGCCCGATCCGCTGGTGCCGGATCACGTTCGTCAACGGGGCGAAGGGGGCTTCGGACTCCGTGACGATCCGCACGCGTTTGGTGCGCTGAAGCAGGTCATCGAGCGAGCCGGCCAGCAGAATCTTCCCCTCGTGCATCAGCGCCACGCGATCGGCCAGTCGCTGCACGTCGGCCAGGGCGTGGGAACTGAAGAGGATGGTTTGCCCTTGGTCGTTGGCGAAATCGAGGATGCCTTCGAAGAATTCTTCGCGGACGATCGGGTCGAAGCCGCTGGTCGGCTCGTCCAGAATCAGCACCTGCGGATCATGACAAACGGCCAGCAGCAGTTGCAGTTTGGCGGCCTGGCCCTTGGAAAGGTGGCGAATGCGTTTGTCCATCGGCAGGCGGAATCGCTTGAGCAGGTCGAGGCAGCGTGGCGCGTTCCAAGTGGTGTGAAACGAGCGGGTGAATTCGAGCGCTTCTTCCACGCGCATCCAACCGTAAATGTTCGGCCGATCCGGGACGTAGCCGACGCGGCGTTTCATCTCCACCGGCTGGTGCCGCACATCGCACCCGGCGAGCCGGATCGACCCGGCGTGGGGCGTGAGCAGACCGACGGCCATGCGCAGCAGCGTGCTTTTGCCGGCGCCGTTGAGCCCGATCAGCCCCATGAAGCTGCCGGCGGGCACTTTGAGCGTGACGTCGTCCACAGCGGCTTGCCGGCCGAAGCGGCGCGTCACGCCGACGAGGTCGATGGGGTATTCCGTCCCGCCGAGCGTGGATTGATGGGCGACGGAGGATTCGTGGATCGGGCTGCTCATGGTTTGCCCCGCTTGTTGGCGGCCGGTCGCGGGAGGCGGTCCCAGGCCGATTGATAAAGCGCGTCGACCGCGCCGCGCGCCAGGCCCGACGCGGCGGCCTGTTCAACGACGCGCACCAGCTGCTCGCCAATGACGGCCGTCGCGTGCTTGACGGCAAGCGTGGGCGCGTCGGCGGTGACGACCATGCCCACGCCCTTGCGCGACTCGATCAGGCCGGCCTGTTCGAGGGCTTCGTACGCGCGTTGGACGGTGTTCGGATTGACCAGGATCGCCAGCGATTGCTGACGTACGGAGGGGATCAATTCCCCTGGCCGATAGACGCCCGCGGCAATGGCGCCGGCGAGCCGATCAACGATCTGCCGAAACACCGGCTGGGAACTGGAAGCGTCGATCTGCACAGGTGTATTAGTGTACTAATACACTAAATCGGGCGTCAACAAAATTGTTCGGAGCACGGGATGAGCAGCGATTCACCAGGTTTTATTTGCCCATCCCCCGGGCAAAAGTTAAAGTTACGTTTGGCAGCGGTTCATTCTTGCCTAGCCTCGACTTTGGGATTGCAACTTGGCGTGGGGAAATGACTTGTCATGAATGTCGTGTTGATGATGTTTCGGGAGCACGGTGAGCCGCGCAGCTTTTCGCTGACGCGTGACGTGACGGTCGTCGGCCGTCGCGAAGATGCCGATTTCCGAATCCCGCTCACGGACGTTTCCCGCAAGCATTGCCGGTTCATCAAGGACGGCGACACGCTGATTCTGGAAGATTTGGGCAGTTCCAACGGCACGTTCCGCAACGGCGAGCGGATCAAGGATGTCGAGCTGGAGCCCGGCGACACGATTCAGATCGGGCCGGTGCAGTTTGTGGTGCAGATCAACGGCGTGCCGTCCGAGGACGAGATGCTGGGCAAACGTTCTTCGGCGACGCGGGAAGCGAGCCCGAACGGCGCCGACCCGCGGGCCGCCACCTTCACGCCGCCCCCGCCCCCGCCGCCCCCTTCGATCCTGCAGGATCTGACCGACATCCACGGCGACAAACCAACAGTCGACGAGGACGATGTGCTGGTCGATTTCGATTTCACCGGCGATTCCAAGGGCTAAACCCGCGCCGCGCCCGCCGGCGCGTGCCGCGTTAACCGATCGCGCCGCCCCCCCCTTATAAATCCTTTGCCGCTCGCCGTTCACCGCCAGAGGCGCGACGACTGGATTTTGTATCGGACGGTATATATCATGGCTCAAGGAGTTTGGCCATGAACAGAATTGCAAGCCTGGTGAGTGCAGGGGCGGCGGTCGGGGCGGGCGAAGTGAACGAAGGCGCGCGTGGGTCGGGCTATGAGATTGCCACCCCGCCCGCGGCCCCGACGGAGGCGGCGGCGCTCGATGCGTACTCGCGTGCCGTGGTCGGCACGGTCGAGCAACTCGGGCCGGCGGTGCTGAATATCGAAGTGTACAAGGATGTGGCCGATCCGCGGGATGCGTCGCGTCAGCGGCGCGTGCGGGCCGGCAGCGGGTCGGGGTTTTTGTTCACGCATGACGGCTTCGCGCTGACGAACAGCCACGTCGTCAGCGGCGCGGACGCGATCGAAGTCACGCTGCACGACGGCATGAAGCACCACGCGGTCCTGATCGGCGACGATCCGGACACGGATTTGGCCGTCATCCACGTGGATGGCATTGCGGGGATCGCGCCGGCGCGGCTCGGCAGCAGCCGGTCGTTGCGGGTGGGACAACTGGCGGTTGCGATCGGCAATCCGTACGGCTTTCAGGCGACGGTCACGGCCGGCGTCATCAGTGCGACGGCCCGCTCGTTTCGCGCCAAAACGGGGCGGCTGATCGACAACGTCATCCAGACGGACGCGGCACTGAACCCCGGGAATTCGGGCGGCCCGCTGGCGAACAGCGCCGGCGAAGTCATTGGCGTGAATACCGCCGTCATCATGGCGGCGCAAGGGATCTGTTTTGCGATCCCGATCGACACTGCCATCTGGGTCGCGGCGCGGCTGATGCGCGACGGGAAGGTGCGGCGGGCATACATCGGAATCGCCGGGCAGAATGTGCAGTTGCACGCCCGCATCCGCCGCGCGCTGGCGACAGAACAGGCCTCCGCGGTGCTGGTGGCGGGGGTCGAACAACAAAGCCCCGCCGACCGCGCCGGCCTGGCCGAGGGGGATTTGATCCTGGCCGTCGACGGGGTGGCGATGACGAGCGTTGATGATTTGCAGAAGGCGTTGGGCAATGACATCGCCGGCCGACTGATTGCGGTGCAGATCTTGCGGGGCGGCGTGACGGAAACGCTGATCGTTACCCCCGTCGAAAGTCTGCCGCCGCAGAATTAACACGTGATGACAGGGCCGGGCGTATAGTCACACGCCCGGCCCGCTTTTTAGAGAGTCGAAGGAATTATGAGCACGCTGACCCATCAGGACATTGAAAAGCAGCTTCGCTGGCGCTACGCGACCAAGCAATTTGACCCGAACCGCCCGATCTCGGAGGCCGACCTTCACACGTTGTTGAGTGCGTTGGTGCTGGCGCCGAGCAGCTTCGGCTTGCAGCCGTGGAAGTTCGTCGTCGTCAAAGACCCGGCCGTGCGCGAGCAACTGGTGGCGGCGTCGTGGAACCAGAAGCAGGTCAAGGATGCATCCCACCTGATCGTGATCGCGGCGCGCAAGCACGTGGATGCGGCCTATGTCGACCATTTCATCGCGACCATGGCGATGCACCACAAAACCGAACCCCACGCGCTCAAGGCCTATCGTGATGTGATCGTGTCGTTCGTGGAAAACCCCGCGATCGATCACACCGCATGGGCGGCACGGCAGGCGTACATCGCGCTGGGGTTTCTGATGGAGACGGCCGCGATGCTGAAAATCGATACCTGCCCGATGGAAGGGCTCGACCCGCGGGCGTACGACCGGATCCTGAACATCGATCCGGCCTACGGGACGGTGTGCGCCTGCCCGATCGGGCACCGCGCCGCGCAGGACAAGTATGCCGCGTTCGCGAAAGTGCGATTCGACGCCAGCGAAATCGTGGAATACCGTTAAGCGTCAATCGCGGCCGGTGTCTCGGGTCGGTCGCGGGATCGTGAATGAACTGGATCAAAGGAAGGAACGCATGTCGGATCAACAGACGCTTTCTCGTCGTGACGCATTTCGGATGATGGGGATGGCCGGTGCATCGGTCGCGTTGGCGAGCGCGATGCCGGCCGCGGCGCAGAACACGCCCGCCCCCATGCCCGCCGCCACGCCGCCGGCGAAGGAACTGCCGCAGGGCGCGGGGTTTTATCGCACGCTGGTGGGGGAGTTTGAAGTCACCCTCGTGAGCGACGGGCAATTTCCGTTGCAGCCGTATCCCACGTTCGGCGCCAATGCGAGCGAAGCGGAAGTGAATGCGGTGCTGGAGGCGGCATTTCTTTCGCCGAAGAACCTGATGGGGCAGGTGAACACGGTGCTGATCCGCAAGCAGGGCGGCCCGCTGACGCTGGTGGACACCGGCTGCGGCAAGCTGTTCGGGCCGGCGAGCGGGTTCGTGTTGAAGAACCTCGCCAACGCCGGCGTTCGGCCGGAAGACATTGAATTGCTGCTGCTGACGCACCTGCACCCGGATCACGTCGGCGGCGCGGTCGGGCCGGACGGGAAGCTGGTGTTTCCCAATGCCAAGGTGATGACCCACAAGACCGAATACGATTTCTGGAACGCCGACCAGCAGGATTTCAGCAAGTCGGGCGTGCCCGAAGCCTCGCGCGGCGGGATGGTGGAGGCGGCCAAGAAATTCATCAGCGCGGTGGGGCGCGGGATCACGCTGTATTCGGAAGAAGCGAATCCGATCATGCCGGGGCTGACCGCCATCCACACCGGCGGCCACACGCCGGGGCACTGCACGCTGCAATTTGAGTCCGGCGACCAGAAGCTGCTGTATGTCACCGACCTGGCGATTCAATCCGTGATCGTGTTCAAGCACCCGGAGTGGTATGTCGGGTTCGACACGAATCGGGACGAGACAGCGGAGATTCGCAAAAAGCTGTTCGCGCAGCTGGCGAGCGATCGCACGCTCATCAGCGGGGCGCATCTGCCGTTCCCGGCGCTGGGGCATGTGAAACAGATCGGGGACAACAGCTACGAATTCGTTCCCGCGCCCTGGCGCTGGGCCTGAGCTCGTGCGGCCAGCGAGCCCGATTGGATTAGCAGCGCGGGAGTCGGTTGATGATCCACGTGTCGGACGAACAACTGCTGGAGCACCTGCGATGGCGCTACGCCTGCAAGCGGTTTGACCCGCAGGCAAAGATCCCGCCGATGCAGTGGCGGACGATCGAGGCGGCGCTGCAGTTGGCGCCCAGCAGTTATGACGTGCAGCCGTGGCACTTTGTGGTGATCACCGACGCGAAGCTGAAGGAAGACCTCACGCCGATCAGCCGAGGGCAGGCGCAATTGCGGGACAGTTCGCATGTGGTCGTAGTGACGGCCCGGCGGGATTACACCGATCACGACCTGAATCACCTGATCGACCGCATCGCGGCGGTGCACGGGCAGCCGCTGGCGTCGTTGGAGAAACACAAGCAGGTGATCCGAAACGACACGGTGCTGGAGCCGGATCGCGAGGCGTTGCGCCGTTACCTGGAACGGCAGACCTACATCGCGCTGGGGTTCGGCCTGTTCGCGGCGGCCATGCTGGGGATCGATGCCTGTCCGATTGAAGGGATCGACACCGACGCCTATGACCGCCGGCTCAATCTCATGGAGCAAGGGTACCGAACGCTGGGCATCGCCTGCTTCGGGTATCGGTTGCCGAACGATCCGCACGCGCAAAAGCCGAAGGTGCGCTACGATCAGACGGACATTTTCACGCACATTCCCCCGACCAATTAAGGAGCCGGCATGGACCTGCAACTAAAAGACAAGAGCGCTTTCGTCACCGGCAGCACAGCGGGCATCGGGCTGGCGATTGCGACGTCGCTGGCGCGCGAAGGAGCGACGGTCTGGATCAACGGCCGCTCGCAAGGGCGCGTGGATGACGCGATGGCCGCCATCAAGCGCGACGTGCCCGGGGCAAACGTCCAGGGCATCGTCGCCGACCTGGCGACGGCCGAGGGATGCGCCGCGGCGATCCGGGCGCTGCCGGGCGTGGACATCCTGGTGAACAACCTGGGCATTTTTGCCGAAGTGCCCTTCGAAAAGATTCCGGACGA
>JBQCCH010000469.1:0-4466 GCA_051962375.1 Tepidisphaeraceae bacterium | reverse complement strand
AATCCTGCAGATCGACCTGATTGTTTTTAACGGCATCCACCTTGCCCGCCAGCGCGATTTCGCTGGGCGCCGCAGGGGCGCCGGTGTCGTAAATCAGCTTCAGATCCGGCGACACACCCGTGTTGATGTCGTCGATCTTGAGAGTCCCGCCGCTCCCCTCATGCAGCGACAGTTTGCCGACGGTATTGCCGCTGGCGTCCACCATTTGCACGACGCCCTGCAGTTTCAGCGTGATGTTGCCGTGAATATCCGGCAGGCGGGAAGGCTGGGATTCCGGCGTCGTCGTCGGCGATTTTGATCCCGTCGATTTTTATTTTTTCGGGGTTTCGAAAAGCTTTTGCAGATTGGTCGAGCCGTCGGGATAAACGACCAGATGCGAGGCATCGACGTCGATGAGGGTGTCGCCCAAATCAAACTGTTGCCGGAGGACTTTGACGATCGACATTTCGGTGTCGAGCGCTTTGACCTGTGCGACCAGGTCGCCGCTGTTGTCATACAGTTTGATGCCGGACGCATGAATCGGGCTGAACCAGCCCAGCGACCAGTCGTCGATCGCGAGTTTGCCGTTCGGCACGAAGGCCTGCGCCTGGCCGACGATGATCGAGCGAGCCGGGCCGGTGCTCAGCAGGGTCGGCAGCAGTGCAATCAGCAGCACCAGCAATATCACCAGTGCCCCAAGCCAGCGCAGCCATCGGCGTTTGCGACGGGGCTCGGGCGGCGGGGTTTCGATCACATCGGACGGCGGAACCGCGGGAACATCGGCCACTGCATCACTCCTTCATGGTCGCCCGCATTGTAGCCAGCCCGGGCGCGGCCCCAAATTACCGGACGTGGCCGCCGCTGAACGGCGCGATATACTCCACCACTCGCATGCCGTCGCGGCGGCCGCTCTTCGTATGATGAAACCGCATCGCGGCCGACTCCTCGTCCTTAGCCAGGTCTACGTCCCGGATCCTGCCGCGGTCGGACAGTACCTCCACGATACCGCCGCCGAAATGGCGCGTCGCGGCCATCCCGTCACTGTCATCTGCTCGTCTCGCGGATATGACGATCCGACCCGGGTTTATCCCACACATGAAACGCGCGATGGCGTCACCATCCTCCGCTATTCATTGCCCTTTTTCAGCAAAACGAACTTCGTCTTACGCATCTTCGGCTCAATCTGGGCGATGCTTGCGATCTTCTTTCTTGCGCTGCGGGTGGACAATGTGCGTTGGGTGCTCTTCAGCACCAGCCCCCCGATGGCCGGGATTCTGGGCGTGACGGTGGCTGCGCTGAAGCATGCGAAATCCATTTATTGGGCGATGGACCTGAATCCAGACCAATTGGCCGCAATGGGCAAGTTGAGCGCCCGCTCGCCCATCTACCGCGCAATCGAATCGGCCAATCGCGTCATCCTGTCGCGAACAACCTTGACGGCCACCCTGGATCGCTTCATGGGCGAGCGATTGGGCAGCAACGGGCGACGCCCGAAGCGGCTTTTCGTCAATGCCCTCTGGCCGCACGAATCGACGGAACAGCCGCCGGATCACCAAAGCAACCCGTTTCGCACCCGTCACGGGTTGCAGGGCAAATTTGTCGTGATGTATTCCGGCAACCACTCGCCGGCGAATCCATTGGACACGCTGCTGCAGGCCATGCTTGCGTTCAAGGGTGATGACTCCATCCGATTCGCCTTCGTCGGCGGCGGCAGTGAGAAGGCGCGGGTCCGCGCCCTTCTGACCGAGCATGCGATCCGCAATGCGATCGATTTGCCCTACCAACCGCTCGAAGACCTTCGGTATTCCCTGAGCGCAGCCGACGTCCACATTGTCACCCTCGGCCCATCGATGGTGGGCGTCATCCACCCCTGCAAGGTGTACGGCGCGATGACCGTCGCACGCCCCATCTTGTTCATCGGCCCACGCCCCTCGCATGTCGCGGATTTGATGGAAGTCGACGACATCGGACGGGCGATCGCGCACGGTGATGTCGCCGGCTGCATCGCCGCGATTCGGGAACTCCAGGCAATGGGGCCCGACCTGCGAGACCGCATCGGTCAGACCGCGATGCAGGCGGTGTCCTCTCGGCTCAGCAAAAGCACGCTCAACGGGCGATTTTGCGACGCGATCGAGGGGCTTTAGCGGAACGCCGTTGGATGCGTTTCAGCTTCTGCTGGAGCAGGGTGACAACAGCGGCCTCTTCAGCGGGCAGCCGCGAGACCTGCTTCAATTCCGCCTCGGCAGCCTGCTTCACTTGGCTGACGAGCGAGCCATCGAGATACGACTCCAGGATCATCGGATGCACATAGCACTTGCGGCAGACCGCCTTGGTATTCCCCAGACGCTCGGCCACATGCTCGATCGCCTTGACGACATTGCGCTTGGCTTGCGTGTTTGAATCGAAGGCCTCAAATTCCTTCAACGCCGTCGCCGCCAGAACCGTGCCGGCCCACGTGCGGAAATCTTTCGCGGTGAACGGCTGGCCCGTGACGGATTGCAAATAGTCGTTGACGTCGGTGCTTTTGACGTCGTGCGCGCTGCCCTTCTCATCCACATAAGCGAACAAGTCCTGCCCGGGCAGTTCCTGGCATTTGCGGACGATTGCTGCGAGGCGCGGGGACTGAAGATCAACCTCTCGGTTGACGCCCGACTTGCCGACAAACCGAAACTGAATCGTGCTTCCCCGGACTTTCGCGTGATTATTGTGGATCGTCGTCAGCCCAAAATGGCGGTTATTTTTCGCGTATCGCTCGTTGCCGACGCGGATGAGCGTCTTTTCTAGCAGCGAAACGATCGCCGCCAGCACCTTTTGCTTCGGCATGCCGGGAAGAGCCAGATCCCGCTTCACCCGGCCGCGAATTTTCGGCAGTGCTGCGGCGAATTTAAGCACTCGATCGTATTTGGCGGAGTCGCGAATCTCACGGAATTTTGCGTGATACCGCGACTGTTTTCTGCCCCGCGCGTCGCGGCCGGTTGCCTGAAGGTGGCCGTTCGGCAGCGCGCAAATCCAGACGTCTTCCCATGCCGGCGGGATCACCAGCGCCTTGATCCGCAGCTCAGTATCCGGGTCCGAAACGCGGCGTCCGTCGACGCCGACGTAGGTGAACGTCTTTCCCCGACGGAGCCGGCGGATGCCCGGCTTGGAATCATTGACGTAGACCAGCCCCGCTTCACGGGCTGAGGCCTTTGCCTTTTCGGTGACAGGGGATCGCTCGGCGGTTCCGTTCATGTTGCCGGATCGTAGACCCGGCAACATGAAAAACCGCTAAATGCCTCCGGCGATCCCCGGCATTACAGGTGGATGGCCCGGCCGTCCGCGACGCCGGCGGCTTCCATAACCGCTTCGCTCATCGTGGGATGCGGATGCATCGCTTCGATAATCTCGGCTTCGGTGGCCTCCAGCTTCTGCGCGACCACGAGCTCCGCCAGCAGTTCGGTGACATTCTCGCCGATCATGTGGGCACCGAGCAGGCTTCCGTACTTGGCGTCGAAAATCAGCTTGGTGAATCCTTCGGTGTCGCCGGCCGCCAATGCGCGACCGCTGGCGGCGAAGGGGAACTTGCCGATCTTGATCTCCAGGCCTTGCTCGCGCGCTTTCTTTTCGGTGAGCCCGATGCTCGCGACCTGCGGGTGCGTGTACGTGCAGCCGGGGATCATCTTGTAGTTGATGTCATGATCGCTGACGCCGAAAATCTTTTCGACGGCATAGACGGCCTCATGATGCGCCACGTGCGCCAGCCAGGGCGGACCGATCACGTCGCCGGCCGCATAAATGCCTTCGACGTTGGTCTTGTAAACATTCGGCTCGACCTTCACATGGTTTTTGAACAATTCGACCGGGGCATCCTTTTCAAACAGGCCTTCGACGTTGCCCGTGACACCGACCGCCAGAAGACACACGTCTGCCTCAATGGTTTCTTCCCCCCTGGGGGTGGTCAGCTTCAACTTGACGCCAGCGCCCGAGGTATCGACGGATTCGGTCTTGGTCTTGGTGAAGATCTTGATGCCGCGTTTGGCGAAGCTGCGTTCCAGCAGGATCGAGCAATCCTCGTCTTCGATCGGGAGCAGGTGATCGAGCATCTCGACGATCGTGACTTCCGTGCCCATCGAGCTGTAAAAATCGCCGAATTCACAGCCGATTGCGCCGGCGCCGATGATGGCGAGTTTTTTCGGCTGCACCTTGAGCGTCATCGCTTCACGAGCGCCGATGATTTTTTTGCCATCGAACTTGATGTTCGGCAGGTCGCGGGCGCGAGCGCCGGTGCAGATCAGGATATTTGCGCCCGTTGCTTCTTTGTCGCCGAACTTCACTTTATGAGGGGCCAGCACCTTCGCGGTGGCGAATTCGTGCTTTACGCCGTACTTGTTGAACAAGTGGGCGATGCCCTTGCTCAATTTGCCGGCGATGTCGCGTGAACGGCTGATGGCCTTGCCGAAATCGACCTTGAGATTGTCGAAGCTGACGCCCCATTTTTCACGATCGTC